>CAXHHS010000969.1:0-2986 GCA_964015645.1 uncultured bacterium | reverse complement strand
TTCTTATCCTTGCGTTCAAACTTTACCTGGCCGTCGATTAGCGCGAACAGGCTGTCATCGCCGGCGCGTTTTACGTTTTCGCCAGGATGCCATTTGGTGCCCCGCTGGCGAAGAATGATGCTGCCGGCGGTCACAAATTCACCGCCAAAGGCTTTTATACCTAATCGTTTGGCTACGCTGTCCCGACCATTCCGGGAACTACCGACACCTTTTTTATGAGCCATTTTCTACTCCTTTATCTTCTTTCTTTGCTTTAGAACTCTTCGCTTCTGCCGCTTTAGTGCTCTTCGCGTCTTTGTCTTGATTTTTTTCTTTAGAAGAAGGTTTTGTCGCTGCCGCTTTAGTGCTCTTAACGCTCTTATCTTCTTTTTTTACTTTAGGACTTTTCGCTTCTGCTGCTTTGACGCTCTTTGCACTTTTATCTTCTTTTTTCTCTTTAGAAGGCTTTGTTTCTGTGGTCTCGTCACTTTTAGCGCTCTTTTTCGAGATAGCACTAATATTTCCAATCTGAACCATTGTATAAGGCTGGCGGTGGCCATTTTTAACTTTATACCCTTTACGCCGTTTCTTCTTAAAAACGATAACCTTTTTATCGCGGTCATGTTCAACCACTTTTCCGGTAATCTTTACACCATCCAAAACCGGCTGGCCGACTTTTACTGCTTTGCCGTCATCAACCATCAACACTTTGTCAAACTCAATTTTAATGCCCGCGCCCGCTTGCACCAACGGTAGTTTCACCATCATGTCTTTTTCAACGCGAAATTGTTTTCCTGCATATTCTATAATCGCATACATGTCCAACTTACCTCGGATAGAATGTTTTACATAAATTAAAGCTGAAAAATTTAAGTTCGGCTTGGAGTTTTGTCAAGGTGAAAATAAAAAGAATTTGAGTGGCAAGTGGCAGGTTGTAAGCGGCAAGTCCTCTTATTGTGTAAATGGGTATAATTTTCATATTTAACGACACTCGATAAACATTGTCTTTTCCAGTATCGAGCATCCAGTATCCAGAATCGTTAAAATGCGAAGCCTATTCCATTTTTCAATACAATTGCTACTTTCAACTTACCACTTGCAACCTGTAACTTACATCATTTCATCAACATCATTTTGCGTGTTTGTAGAAATGTTTGCGAAGCGCTTTTGGCCTCTAACCGGTAAAAATACACACCGCTTGCAACCGGCCCGCCGCTGTCGTCCGTTCCATCCCAGGTAACGGTGTGGAAACCGGCTTCTTTATTTTCCGCTATTAGCTTCTTCACCAATCGCCCGGTGGTATCGTAAATCTTCAACTCTACAAATCCGAAATCAGAAATCTGAAATTCGATATTCGTCATGGGATTAAAAGGGTTGGGGTAATTCTGGGCAACGATAAACTCAACCGGAACAACCAGTTCCGATTGGCTTAATTTGAGCATATTTACTTGCGGATTCCGAATTTCAATGGATTCACCTTCATGCAGCGAATGCTCGGAAACAAGTTCATTTCCGGCAAATGTTTTGATGCTGTATTGGCCGTTTTTTCCCGGCGGCAGGTTTAAGGGAGTGAGAGATAGCGGATAATAGGAAGTTTGTAGTTGGATTGTTACATCATCCGATTCCGAGATTCGATAATCGCCGGTAAACCGGGCATCAAAAATTCCGGCAAAAGGTATTGGCGGAAGGCTAAAGCGCGTTTTTGATATGTTATCATCCAAATTCACATTGTAATAGAGTACTCGGCTTGCCCCGGCGTTATCCTGAATTTCGAATGAAGGGAAGTTACTGAGATCAAACAATTGTTGAGATCGCTTTACAGACTGTTGGGTTGCAGCGCAGTCCAGGGTAATTTGCCCCGCGGCAGATGCCCGAACCCAATACCCGCTGCCCGGAAGCAATGTATTCGCCTGCGAGTAACCGCCGCCGATTGCGCTAAAACCGAATATTGTGCCTTGCTCAATAATCACATCGGGATCAATAATATCTGCCACAGCTACCGGGCAAGCTGGCCCGGAAATAATATTCCACCCGCTCTCTAAATCAATCGTTACGTTGGTAACCAGCGAGCCGTCAAAGGTTACCTCGTCAGCCTCGGCAAAGTTTAGCCAATAACCGGTTCCCGGCGTCAACACGCTTTCCGGCACATAACCGCCGTTAAAGGAGAAAAGAGTGCCGGGCATTGAAGTCGGAAAAACCGTCGAAACCGAAGGATCCGCAGCATTTGTTGGCAAACCGACGATATTCCACCCGGCTCCGAATGCGGCGGCAACAGTCGTCGGAGTAAACCGAAAAATACTCCCGCTAAAAGAGCAAATATAGAGTTCCTGGTTTTCCGCAATGCCAAATGAGGAGATATTTTGAGGTGTATCAATCAATGGGGTATTTATTGCCGGGTTTTCACCATCATATTCCAGCGACCAAATTCGCCCGCTGCCGAAATCGGCGTAAATATACAACCCCAGCAACTCCGGCACACTCGGGCCGCGATAAACATAACCGCCGGTAACGGAAGACCCTAACGCGTGGGAATACTCCCAAACCGGCAATTCCAAACCGGTCATATCGCAGTTGTTTGGGGGATCAAAACAGTTGAAGCCTTCCATAATGTTCCAGCCGTAGTTTTTGCCGCTTTCGATGACATCGATTTCCTCGAACTGAAACTGCCCGACATCGCCGCACCACAGCCAGCCGGTTAGCGGGTCAAAACTGATTCGCCAGGGATTGCGCATCCCGTAAGCAAATATTTCTTCCCGAAACCCCTGGCCGTTATCGACAAAGGGATTGTCGGATGGAATTGCATAATTCAAACCGGCATCCTGGTTGTCAACATCAATTCGCAAAATAGTACCTAAAAGGGTTTGCAAATTTTGACCGTTACCAAAAGTATCGCCGGAACCACCCCCATCGCCGGCGGTGATGTACAGAAACCCATCGTTGGGGCCAAAGGCAATTGCACCGGCATTGTGATTCGAAGCGGGTTTATCTAATTCGATAATTACAAATT
>CAXHHS010000968.1:0-2993 GCA_964015645.1 uncultured bacterium | reverse complement strand
GGCCCATAATTCCTGTGGAATAACGGAATCATACATTTGGCCTAAAGAAAAACTGAGCGCGATTTCTCCGGGCGAAGTTAACGCCGCTAACAGACCGCCTAACGGCAGCCCGATAATGAACCATAGTCGCCAGTTATTTTTTTCCGTAAAATCACCTTTATGGAAATAGGGCGAGCGGCTAAAAAAGCTGCAAATATTTCCATAACCGGTAGATGTGCCCAATTGTTTTCCGGTTAAATAGAGCTGTAGCAAACCGTACATGCCGACACCGATGCCGCCAACCCACCCGCCCCAAACAACGACTTCCGTCATATCTAATCTCCTTTATGTTGATAAATAAGGTTAAAGTGTATACAATAAGTCGATGAAAAACAAATTGTTAAGCCTCGACCATTTCCGGCGTACCATTTTCTACCGGGAGCTGCATCTCCTGCCATTTGATGATACCGCCTTCAAGATTCATCACATTCGAAAACCCGTTAGCATTCAAGATGCCGGCGGCAACAAACGACCGGCCACCGCTGCGGCAATTTAGCAGGATCGGACTGCTTTTGTCGTAAGGTATCTCACCGATATTTTCGAACAAATTGGTTAGCGGAATATGAAAAGCGCCGGGAATATGGCCTGCTTCAAATTCCTGTGCTGCCCGCACATCCAACACGCGGATTTGCCCGGTGCTGACGGCGGTGGAGACATCCTTCGGTTCAGCGAGTTGAAACGAGGCCGTATCTCCTTTCCAAATATTGATGGCCTCGGTTGGGAAAAATCCTTTGATGTTATCCAGGCCGACATAGAGCAGATCATGTACTGCTTCTTTTAATTTGTTTTCATCGATGATCAAATAAACCGGTTTGTCGTACGGCAGCACCCAACCGGCATAGGTGTTGAAGGATTTGTTTAAAGGAATCCCATAAGTACCGGCGATATGTTTTGTTGCAAACTCTGCCTGGCTGCGGGTATCGACCACAACAGTATCGCTGTTTAATATCTCAGCCAGTTTGTTTGCGTCATATTTAGGCACTGCCGGTCCGTCATTGAGCACTTGCGGGCCTTCCTTATTAACGCGTTTCATCACGGCGAAATATTTGGGCGGCGCTGGCTGGCCATCCAATAAGGTATCAACGAATCGTTCTTCGTCTTCAACTCCAAAAGCCCAATTAAATTGTTTTTCATATCCTAATGTAGACGAAGGAATGGCCCCCAACGCTTTGCCGCAAGCGCTGCCTGCGCCGTGCGCCGGCCAAATTTGCAGGTAATCCGGCAGTTGTTTGAATCTTGTGATGGATTTGAACATTGCTTTCGCGCCTATTTCTTTAGTGCCTTTAATTCCGGCAGCTTCTTCCAATAAATCCGGGCGACCAATATCGCCGACAAATACAAAATCTCCCGTAAAAACACCCATCGGTTTATTAGCGCCGGCAGAATCCGTCAGCATAAACGAAATACTTTCCGGTGTATGGCCGGGGGTAGAAAGCACTTCAAAAACAATATTGCCAATTTTGAATTGATCGCCGTGTTTCACAAGCGTGTGATTATATGCTCTGGCATATTCGTATTTCCAATTTTCATCCCCTTCGTCGGAAACATAAAGATGAGCGTTCAAGCGCTCGGCCAATTCCCGCATACCGGAAACATAGTCGGCGTGAATGTGAGTTTCCGCACCAGCAATAATGTTCATCTCATTTTCGGCAGCCACTTTGATGTACTGGTCGATCTCGCGCGCCGGATCGATTACAATTGCTTCGCCGGTTGCCTGGCAGCCAACCAAATACGAGGCGTGCGCTAACTTGGGATCATAAAAATACTTGAGTAACATGGTTTTCCTCCTGGATTATTTTTAGATTTGTTTATGAGTTGTGCTTTCCAACTCGACTTCGGAAGCGTAACGGTGCTCTGCCGGGATTTTCTGTAATGAATCCACTGCATCCTGGATTGTAAAAAAGCAGTTTTGCGCTCCCAATTGATAGTAAAATCCCGAACGGCGAACGACCTCACGAACCGGCCCTTTTAAATTTGCCATCAATAGCTTGATGTCGCGTTCTTTCAATTCTCGCAAAATATCTTCCAGCGTTTCTGCGGCAGAAGAATCGATGTAATTGATACTGGATGCATCAATTACAATCGCTTTTGGTGGGTTATCTTTTTGGTTGATGAGTTCCTCGATTCGCTCTTGTAAAAAATCCGCGTTCCCGAAGTAAAACGAGGCGTCGATTCGTAAAATCGCCACGTTTTCGATTAACTCTGCTTCCGGGAAATATTTGATGTTTCGATAAGCAGTCGTGCCGGGCAATTTTCCCAAAATGGCATAATGCGGGCGGGTGGTGCGAACAATAAATAACGCCAGCGATAACCCCACACCGATCAAAATACCCGGCTCAATTCCCAACATTAAGGTCGCAATAAAGGTTGCCAGTAACATGGCGGCATCGACACGCTTGACGCTGAGCAGGTAAAAGAACTTCTTAATATCCACTAATCCGAATACCGCCATCATAATTATCGCTGCTAGTACGGATTGTGGAAGATTGTGCAAAAGCGGTGTCAAAAACAGCAATGTAATCGCAATGATGATCGCCGTGATGATGGATGCTAACCCGGTTTTAGCCCCGGCCTGGGCATTGACGGCGGTGCGGGAGAATCCGCCGGTAACCGGGTATCCCTGGAAAAAACTGCTAAAAATATTTGCCAATCCCAGGCCGATCAACTCCTGGTTTGCATCAATGGAATGACGGTAGCGAGATGCCATGGCTTTGGCAACGGAAATTGACTCCATAAAACTGACCAGGGATATGGCAATTGCAATCGGCAAAAGTTTCTCTATAGTACTCAAATCCATAAGCGGAATATGAAATGCTGGCAGGCCCCGGGGAATTTCTCCGACAATTTTTATACCGGATTTCCCCAAATCAAAAAAAGTGGTTAGCAGAATTCCTGAAACGACGACCGTTAAAGCACCCGGAAAAATAGGTTTATATTTTTTCAAAAGGTAAAGC
>CAXHHS010000967.1:0-3000 GCA_964015645.1 uncultured bacterium | reverse complement strand
GCTCGTCGGCAGCGTCAGATGTGTATAAGAGACAGGCGTATTCAAAATGATCACGTTGCTGCATGCCTAAAATTTTGGGCTGCCCGGCAGCCATTCGGGAATGGTTTTCGAACGCCTGCACCAACGGTTCAATGAACCCAGGATCTACTTCTACATCATTGTTGATGAGGCAAATATATTTCCCCGAAGCAACTTTTAGCCCGGCATTATTGCCGCCGGCGTACATGTAATTTTTATCGTTTTGGTGGATTTTAACCTCGGGGTAATGTTGCTGTACAAAGGCCACACTGTCATCAGTTGAGCAGTTGTCTACCATGATAATTTCAAGATTCGGATAGCTGCACTGCCGCATGGAATCAAAAAATCCTTTTAAAAATCGCTTCCCGTTGTAATTCAAGGTTACAATGGAGACCAGGGGGTGCTCCGTTTTTACATCCATACTTGCCTGCACTCGTCTTTAGAAAAAAACATCATTGATTTTAAGAAAATATACAAATTTAAGCAACAAATTTTTGTCAGGCGGATGCCTGACAAAAATTTTAGTTTAAAACCGATTTGTTTTGTTCGTATCACGACAAGTCGCGTTACGTTTTTCGGAAACTGTGTTTCCATTTTCAAACCTTGTTGCAGCAATACAATATTACACTTTACGAGGCGATTGGTTTTAAAAGTGGTTGAGTTATAGTTTTTAAGTATATATTTTTATTAGGAGGTTTTATGACAATTGCAAAATTATTTAAAAATGGAAAAAGCCAGGCAGTTCGGCTTCCGAAAAATTTTCGGTTTGAGGGAGATGAGGTTTGTATAAAAAAGGTGGGAAATGGCGTTGTTTTGCTACCGAAAGAGAATTATTACCAGATTTTGATTGACAGCCTGGATATGTTTTCAGAAGACTTTATGGAGACACGCCAGCAACCCGATCAACAGGAAAGAGATGAGTGGTTTTAATGAACTATCTATTGGATACAAATATTTGCATCTACATCATCAAACAAAAACCGATAGCGTGATTGAAAAATTTAAAACGTTGCCACCAATGTCTGTAGGAGTATCAACAATTACAGTTGCGGAATTAGAGTTTGGAGTAGAGAAAAGCAGTAAAAAGGAAGAGAACCATGAGGCAATTCAACGTTTTTTGCTGCCACTTATAATTGTCCCTTTTGAAATAAACATACACCTTGCTATGGAAAAATACAGAATTTTTTAGAAAAGAAGGGAAAGCCAATTGGTGCTATGGATTTATTGATTGCTGCGCAGGCGCTTCGATTGGATGTTGTTTTAGTGACGAATAACATTCGTGAGTTTTCCAGGATTCCAGATTTGAGATTGAAAAATTGGGCTGCGAATTGAGGCGAAAAAAAATAAAAGGCTATTATTACCAAAACCTTTCTTAAAAACACATCCCCGCCAAATTGATGCGATATTTGGTGGGGATGCTTTTTCTTAGGAGGAGTGTGTTGAGTGCAAAAGTGATCTAATACCTAAGACGTCTCCGCCGGGGATCGGCCATCTTTAACCCGGCGGAGAAGTCCGTCTCAGGAGGAGTGCTAAATGATCCTTTTGACCTTTCCGAGGTCTTTCTCCTTCCCAACTCTTTATCGTTTATTGCTTCTGCACCGTTTGATAAGCGGTTTCTGCAATTACTCGAATTTCCGATTTATAAATTCCTAGCTTCTTTCCTTTTTCATTTGGCACTTCGATGCGCATTGTAAATGTGTAAATACCGCGTGGAAAATGTAGTTCGATTGTTTCGAGCGCTTTGTTGTCTTTAAAATTAATATTCGGAAAACGGCGCTGATCTTCTTCTCGAAAAACTTCCCGCAAATCCTCATCGAATACAACATACGAGAGTTGATAATTAATTTCAGAATCCGGGCTGCGACGTGAAGACTTTAGCTCCTTTTTGGGAATTTCGTAAGAGATTCGAAGCACACCATCGGCGTTAGCGAGTTCGTGAACTTTAAATCCCTTTAGCTCTTTTGCCTGATAATCGTGATAATAAATGAATTGTGAATTGTAGACGAATTCCGCTTCCGCTTTTTCCTGCTCAATCGGATCATTGCCATGGATTTTTCCATGAATCGTGGTGCCAAAGATCGCGTTTCCGTAAATATTGGTCATATATTTCTGGATTACCAAATCTAAATGGTGCCCGTAATAAATCCAGTTTTCGGTTTTGTTGTCAATAAACGTGCGAAAACCCGGCTCGCCGTATTTGATGTAAATTTCGCCTCGCGCATCCCATGGCGCATGATCCCATCCTGCGCGAATATGCTGATCGCTTAAATACCTGGAGTGGGTATAATTCCATTGTTGATAAAAATGCGATTTTGCGTGGAGAACTCGCCGTTCAAATTCTTCACGTGCTTCATTCTTCGGGGTTGTTGGGGTTGGGTCGTTCGCTTTCCAAAATTTTCTAAGCCATTCCGATTTGTCGTAGCCATTCGTCAGTTTAAAATATTCATCAAACTGTTTTGTGGGTAATATGTGCCAAAGCCCAAAAGCCATCATCTCCTGGCGATTCCAGGTGTTTTCGGTTTTCAACATTGAGCGATAATGTTCATAGCGTTTTGAACTAAAAAACAGTATATCGGCTTTATCTTTTTGGGAGCCGGTTTCAAGCTCTTTAGCTTTTTTTGCATAATTTTCGAAGATAATCTGAACATTGCGATCAATGTCCTTTTGGGATTTTTCGGTAAACGTATCGATGTTTTCCGGCTGTTCCAAAATCGCGATTAAGCCGGCAGCAGTTTCGCCCAGGTTTTCGTCATCGACCATTTCCCTCAATACCGGAAGCGCCTTTTTATCGCCTAACCGACCCAGGGCTAAGGCGGCCTGGTGGCGAATTGCTGTAAGTTGATGGTCTATTTTCGTCGTTAAAAAGGAGCGATACTGCGATTGCCCCTCCCGTACAAACTGCTCCGCCAGGGTTATTTGATGTGCAATAGCATCATCCTGTCTCTTATACACATCTCCGAGCCCACGAGACTCCATTGCATC
>CAXHHS010000966.1:0-3006 GCA_964015645.1 uncultured bacterium | reverse complement strand
TGCAATGGAGTCTCGTGGGCTCGGAGATGTGTATAAGAGACAGTTTTAATACAATAAAAATGGTAAACGTGATGAGACAAACTGCGATCATAACTTTAAAAAAGAATGACTCATATTTGATGTGCATAAAATACAATATCACCAGCATTGTTTTGAGAGAAGCGATTGCCAATGCCGCCGGAACGGTAAATTCCTGCAAATCAATTCCGGCAACTGCAACCGTTAAGCCGGTTAGCGCAACTAAACTCAGCCAAATTAAAATATAAAGGCCATATCCAACGCTGTGCGTTTCGTTTTCGTGATGGTGATCCATTGAATCTTTTTCTCCTGCTAACTATTTTTTTAACCACTTTCAGTCGCCCCTGCGGGGCTAATCATCATTTGATACCAGTCTTCCCACCGATAAATCGGTGGGCTATTTTCATAAGCTCCCGTGCGGGAGCGAACGAGAATAGCTCCTGATTTATCGCGGGGAAATATAAAAAACCGATTTATGAGTCCCGTAGGAACGATTGAAACTTTTATCCCAAAAATTCAGGATGATAACAGACTCATTGCGAACTTTTTAATCACTGATTTTTAACCTGCTATCCAATCAAATAAAACAAAGGGAATAAGAAAATCCAGATTACGTCTACAACATGCCAATACAAGCCGGAATTTTCCAATTTGATGATTTGCCGCTGCTCATAATATTTTTTTTCATGATCGCGAGGGGTTTTGGAAATAAAATAAAACATACCACCCAAAACCGCCAGGCCAACCAATACGTGGATTCCATGCAGGCCGGTCATGGCATAATAAAGGCTAAAAAATAAGATTTCGCCATTACTAGCGCTTAACAAGGTTTCGGAACCGGGATAAATACCGATTTCGAATTTATGTCCCCATTCAAAATACTTATTTACCATAAATGTGAAGGCGCAGGCAATGGTAATAAACAGCAATGCCAGGCTCAATTTACGGCTGCGGCGCTGCAAAGCTTCGATGGAAAGCGCAACCGTAAGGCTGCTCGTCAACAATACCAATGTGTTTACCGCTCCTAACATTGTATCGAGTTGAGAAGCGGCAAGATGGAAATCATCCGGGTATTGGGAGCGATAAACCGCGTAGACGATGAACAATCCACCAAACAGCAGGATTTCCGTAAAGAGAAACATCCACATTCCGATTTTTCCACCGGTAAAATCCGGAGCGTGATCGTGAACGCTATGTGGTTTTACATAAACCGGGCTGCTCATACTGCCACCTCCTTTTCCGGGTTGTGATCGTAAGGATCGCCGGTGACTTCCGGGATTTTATCAAAGTTTTCCAGCGGGGGTGGCGAGGGTATTGACCATTCCAATGTAGTGCCACCCCAGGGATTTGCGGTGGTTGGTTTGCCATTTATTAATCCCATAATAAAATTGAACACCATAATCAAAATACCGGCAATCAAAATCCAGGAGCCAACGGTTGAGATAACATGGGCATCGTGAAACTCCGGTAAATGATCGTAATATCGCCGCGGCATTCCCTGGTAGCCCATAATGAACATCGTAAAATACAGCACATTAAACCCAATCAACTGTAAAAGCCAGGCGACATTCGCTAAACTTTTGTTATACATTTTGCCGAACATCTTCGGAAACCAATAGTGCAACCCGGAAAACAATGCGACAATCGTCCCGCCAAACATCACATAGTGAAAATGGGCAACGATAAAATAGGTGTCGTGTAAATGCACGTCGATATTCAAAACGCCGAGCATGATGCCGGTAAAACCGCCAATCGAGAACAAGAAAAGAAACGAAACGGCATACAGCAGCGGCGGCTCTATATGAATCGATCCTTTATACAATGTCGCTACCCAGTTTAGCACTTTGATCGCCGTAGGAATTCCCACTAAAAAGGTCAACAGCGAAAAAATGATGCTCGAAGTCGGGCTTTGCCCGCTGGTAAACATGTGGTGTCCCCATACTAACGATCCGGCCAATGCAATGCCTAAGCTGGAATAGGCAATCGCTTTGTAGCCAAAAATCGTGCGGCGGGCAAAAGTTGGTAACACCTCCGAGATAACTGCCATTCCCGGCAAAATCATGATATATACCGCCGGGTGGGAATATATCCAGAACAGGTGCTGGTATAAAATTGGGTCACCACCAATTGCAGGATTAAAGATACCGATATTCAGTACTCGTTCGGCAAACACTAACATCACTGTAATGCCAACGATCGGCGTCGCTAATATTTGAATCCAGCCGGTAGCGTATAATCCCCAACAAAATAGCGGCATGCGAAACCAGGTCATTCCCGGTGCGCGCATTTGGTGCATGGTTGTTACAAAATTTAACCCGGTTAAAATAGAAGAAAAACCAAGTATAAATACTGCTATTGTTGCTAAAGGGACATTGGTTGTCGTGCGGGTATTATAAGGTGCATAAAAGGTCCAACCGGTATCCGGCAATCCGCCGGCAGTAAAGAGAGCGGAGAGCGCTACAATTGCGCCGATGATGTACAAATACCACGACATCAAATTTAAGCGCGGAAAAGCGACATCTTTTGCCCCCAATTGCAGCGGCAGTATAAAATTACCCAGGGTTGCGGGAATGCCGGGGATAATTACCAAAAATATCATTATAACGCCGTGGAGTGTAAACAGCGTATTATAGGTTTTTGCGCTCATTAGCGTTTCGCCCATTGTAAGCTGTTCGTAGCGCATAAAAAAACCGGCTGCCACTCCCGCTAAAAAAAAGAGAATGATACCGCCTAAGTACAATAAACCAATACGTTTATGATCGGTTGTCAATATCCAGGATAACAGCCCGCTTTTATACGTTCTGATGCCCAAATAATCCGGTTCATGCCGATCAAAACCAACTGCATGACTCGCCATCAGGTTTGCCTTTCTAAACTTTGATTTCGTTTTCTTTTGGTACTGATAATTAAAAATGCCAGGAATGCACCGGCTGTTAATAAAACCTGTCTCTTATACACATCTGACGCTGCCGACGAGCTTCTTGGTGT
>CAXHHS010000965.1:0-3007 GCA_964015645.1 uncultured bacterium | reverse complement strand
AGAAGACGGCATACGAGAGTCAATGGAGTCTCGTGGGCTCGGAGATGTGTATAAGCGACACGAAAAGTATCTCTCGAAAAAGAAATTTATCCCAAACTTTTAGAAAAAAGGTTGCGTTTGGGCGGTTTTGCCTCTAATGTATTTTTTGTTGATATTGGTACCCCGGAAGGGTTTCATCGTTTTCAAGAATACATAAAAGAGGAGGTTGTATGATTATTCGGAGCAAAGTTCCCTTACGGATTAGTTTTGCCGGCGGTGGCACAGATGTTTCTCCATACAAAGAGGAAAAAGGCGGTTGCGTAATTAGCGCAACAATCGACAAATATGCCTACGGAACGCTAAGAACCAATAATGAGCAAAAAATTTCCGTTCAATCCCTGGATTACGATATTATGGCCAAGTACAATCTAAAAGAACGGTTTGAATATGATGGCGAAATGGACCTGGTTAAAGCAGTGCTCAATAACGTCGATAGCGACCGCGCACAGGGATTAGATTTTTTTATTCATAGCGATGCCCCGCCGGGATCGGGGTTGGGATCTTCCTCTACAATGATGGTCGCGCTGATTGGCCTTTTAAAACATTTTCGCAAACTTCCTTTAACAAATTACGAAATTGCGCAGCTTGCCTATCATGCGGAACGAGTGGACTTGGGGATTAAAGGCGGCATGCAAGACCAGTATGCGGCGGTATTTGGCGGATTTAATTTTATAGAGTTCACTAAAGATGCCGTTATCGTAAATCCATTGCGCATCGAAAGAGAAACCGTCAATGAACTGCAATACCGGCTGCTGTTGTGTTACACTGGTAGAACCCGGCTTTCGGCCAATATTATTAATACCCAGGTTGATAATTACGTTCGCCGGGAAGAAGATGTAATGAACGCTATGGACGAAATCAAACAAACTGCTGTAAAACTCAAAAATGCACTGTTGCAAAACCGGATGGATGATTTCGGTGAATTACTTCATCAAGGTTGGATCAACAAAAAGAAGATGGCCAAACAAATTTCTAACCCGAATATTGATGAAATGTATGAAACCGCAAGAAAAAATGGCGCGATTGGCGGCAAAATTTTGGGTGCTGGTGGCGGTGGTTATCTTCTGTTGTTTTGCGAGTTTGATAAAAAACACATCGTCGCCGAAAAGTTGGAAAAACTCGGCGGCCAATTTGTGGAATTTACCTTTGAGCCGCTTGGCTTACAAACCTGGAGGGCCTGATAATGGATAGAAACGACCGTAGAAATTCGATTGTGCAGGAATTTGAAGCAAGCATCGCCGTAAAAAAAGCGGTCATCGAAGAGAACATTGATGTGATCAATTTAATCGCCGAAAAAGTAACTGAATCACTGAAATCCGGTGGCAAATTGATGCTGTTTGGCAATGGCGGAAGCGCGGCAGATTCGCAGCATATCGCTGCGGAATTTGTCAACCGCTTTAACTTCGACCGCCAGCCGCTAGCGGCAATTGCATTAACCACAGACACCTCCATTTTAACCTCCACCGGCAACGATTATTCGTTTGATGATGTATTTTGGCGGCAAGTAATCGCCCTGGGCAAAAAAGGCGATGTTGTCCTCGGCATCAGTACCAGCGGTAATTCTGCTAACGTTATTAAAGCCATAAAAGAAGCAAAACAGATGGGAATTTTCACCGTCGGATTTACCGGCCAAAAAGGCGGCGAATTAAAAGAACATACTGATATTTGCCTTTGCGTTCCCTCCAACGAGACTCCCCGTATTCAAGAAGTACATATCACCGCAGCGCATTGTATTTGCAGCATTGTAGAAATGGAGCTTTGCAAGAAGGAGTAGCAAACTTCAATTTGCCAATAATACCAATCAAACTAAATCTTAGCACCAAGGAATGTCAAACTTCAGTTTGACACTAATAGAGATCAAATAAAGCTTACCAATAATAACGGTCAAGCTGAAGCCTGACACTCTGGGACAGTCGAAAATATGAACCAGGCCGTATTCCTCGACCGCGATGGAACCATCAATATCGAGGTCAATTACCTAAATAATGTCGATCAATTAAAGTTGATTGACGGCACAGCCAAAGCCATACAAATGCTTAATAATAAGGGCTTTAAAGTTATTGTCTTTACGAACCAGGCGGCAATTGCCCGCGGCTATTTAACAGAGGATTATTTAAGCGTTATCCATAAAGAAATGAAAAGAATACTGGAATCACAAAACGCATATATCGATGCAATTTATTATTGCCCACATCACCCCACAGCCGGTGATGGCGTTTACACTCGAACGTGTGATTGCCGAAAACCCAACCCGGGAATGCTTTTACAAGCGGCGCAAGAATTGGATATCGATTTAAGCGCGTCGTACACCGTCGGTGATAAAATGAGCGACCTTGCCGTCGGCAACGCCGTTCATTGCAAAAATATTTTAGTGCGCACAGGATACGGAAAGGAAGCGGAAAAGGAAATTCCGAATTATAACTTCCAACCGGATTACGTAGCGGATCATCTTTTAGCAGCTGCAAAATGGATTTTGGAACACAACCAGGGAAGGCACCAAAATGATTCCGCTAAAAGCTAAAATAAAATCCGTATTTCCCCTCTCTGCGGCGGTTTTGATTCTGCTAATTGCAGCAAAGGTTGCCTGGAAACCGGCCAATCAACTTTTATATATTACCGGTCTTATTTACCTGGTTTGCTTAATGGGATTTTGGCTGGTAAACCGCACATCGGAAAATCTTTCCTGGTCGAAAAGTTTTTATCTCCCCTTAACCTGGATTTTAACAACCATCATTTTACTTGGCGGCGTATATCGTTACGACCGTGCCGGATGGAATTGGTATAAATTTACCGGGTACAATGTAACCCTGTCGGAAAACATTCCCCAGGCCGATGTTCCCATCACTGAGTTTGTTCAAAAACATCCGATTTTTTCGATTGATCCAAGTGATTCGGAAACGCTATTGCTAAAAAGCGGCGAATACGAAATTGATAAATCGATTGTTGTACCGCGCGGCGGTTCACTACG
>CAXHHS010000964.1:0-3011 GCA_964015645.1 uncultured bacterium | reverse complement strand
TGATGTATTCGATGCTGAGGTGGACGATTACGCCGGCAAGCCCAATAAAAACAATTAGTAACAGCGCAAGGCTTTCGCTTTTTTCCGGCGTTAGTTTTAGCACGCGCTCCAGCACGTGGGTATAAATCGGGAAATAGCCGATGATGGCAAAAAGGCCAAATCCTAAAATCAAAATACCCAGGGCGGATGGTATGACTTCCGGTTTGGGCATATCCGCAAATTGCGTGCGTAAGTAGGCGGTAAATTCATCAAAAACATCCGCGAGTGATTCGCTAACCTGCGAGATAATTCGGAAATAATATTCCAGAGCTAACAGAAGGCCGAGTATGATGAAGAAAAGCAATACAGTGTATAAACCGCCGCCGAAGTTTGCGAAGTGAATCGCCCCGAAATCATAACTTTTCACCCGTTCAACCGGGGAGGTTGCCAGGGCGTACCATTGCAGTTCGTCATCTGTCACGGCGCTAACTTGCAAATGGCCCCTGGTTGCCAAAGCAACAATATCATAAGAATAATCCGTATCTGAATTATTGTCTGCGAATAATTGGTGAAAATAGGTGTTCGGAATATTCCAGCGATTACTATTCACAAACGCAGGGCCGCTAAAATACCAGGTGTCGGTGTCGTTTTTCCGGGTTCCCACCCAAATGGAAACATCCGGTGATACATAATCGATTTCGCCTTCTACCCTGGAGTTGACTCTCAGGTTTGCAAATGTCTCCGGGCTGTCGATATCTTCTCCACCGATTTCCTCTATTTTGATTCGCAAATGGGAATAGGAATGTTGAAACGGTTTTTTCGGCTCGTTAATCACCAACCCTTCGGAAATTGATAATGTGTTCATTCGCCAATTGTCGTAATCGATTAAACCGGGGGTGAGAGTGGAGGTGGAGACGATTGCCTGCATCCGGTATTTGGAGGCATCCAGCATTTTAAATCGCCCGCTATGTACCACCGGCAGTCGCCAGGTTGGACGGGTAACAATCGCCTTGCCGTGAACTTCCCACAAGGGCGTACCGATTGGGTTGATCAACAGCCAGATTGAAGCGCCTTGCGGCAAATGCGCTACCTTGCCGCCAACCTGGATAATGTCTTCCAGGCTATCCACCGAAAGCGGGGCATCGGTAAAAACCGCCTGCGTATCGCTAAGGGTTTGCAAAAAGGTGATGTCGATTTTCGGAAAAGTGCGGTTGATCGTTGGCGTATGCGGTTTTACGGAAACCTCCACCGGGTCGCTGGCGGCAATTTTATTAATCCACCATTCGTCATACTCCACATAATCGGGAGAAAGGCGTTTGCGGGCCATCACTGTGGAAATTTTAAACTTTACCCACTGCGGTTCGCCGGGGTCGCCAATATCCACATCTCGGATTTCCCATTTGGCGCCGTTTAAAACTGCCGGGCCAAATACTCGCCAGCGATCAGTCGCGGTAGAGCGAATTAAGGCGTAGATGTAAGGCGCTTTTTCCGCAGCAAAGGCCGTTTGCAAATGTGGCGGCAGGGCGTAGGTTCCGGCGATACCGGCGGAGGCCGGTACCACCATCGGCTCCGTTGGCGAAACAGTAAGATGATCGATTGTGGAAAGCCAAAGCTGCGGCTCTGCGACAACATCGACCGCTTTGTAAGGGCGCACCAGGCGGCGTTTAATGGTAACATACACCGGGTCGGAAATGGCGATGGCATTGCGTTGCCATTCTTCGGCCTCGATGAGTTTTCCGGAAGGCGGCTGGCGCATAATCGCTGCCCGCAATGTAAAGCGTTGTCCCTGGTGAGCGCCTTCGCCAAAACGAACGCCGTGTGTTACCCAAATGCCGTTGCCTTCTTTATTCGCTTTGCCGTAAACCCACCACTTTTCCGCCGTGCGGTCGTGAACGAAAATGTAAATATCGAGATTAATTTCCGGTAAACCCCACACTTCGACCCGAACATCCTCCCCGGCGACTTCATCAAAAGATTCGAAGGTGATGTAATTGCGGTCGATACGCTCGGTTTCCGGGCTGATGTACTCATTTGCCACCCAGCGCACCGAAATGGAAATATTCTCTCCACCCAAGGCAATTTGCTCGCCCGCGCTCGATGAAAAATCCTCCGGCGGCATAATTTCCTGTGCGGAGAGCGGCAAAATTACCAGGAGCAAAAGTTGGAAAAGTAAGCGAAAAATTTTTATCATTAAACACCTTATCGTGTTGCGTGATGCGTGATTTTTTTTTCTTCCGAAATCCGAAACCTGTGGTGAGCCCTTCGGCAGTGCTCAGGCTAAACTCCGTCGAATCATCCGAAATCCTCAATCCGTCAATCGCACCCTCACTTTATCGGAGGCTGCTAAAATATCCCCATGCGATTTCACGTCCATATTGCTGATCTGGTTTTTGGCGACAACGGCGACCAGCACCAATTCATCGCCGGAGTCGCCGAGGGAAATTGGCGGCAGCGCCCAATCTCGTTTGTTCTTAAAACCGGCCCTGCCAAGCAATTGCCAGGTTTGGCCATCGTCATCGGGGGTTTTTAAAATCCATACTTTATCATCGGTAGCCAGCGGGCGGCCGGAAATGGAGCCTTCCACGCTACTGATGTGGGAAACACTTAAATCCTCCTCATTGCCAACTGTTTGTTTATCAACGCGTTTGATCCGTACGATGATTGGCGGCGTGTTTTGGGTGCGTACCTGCACCGGGCGGGAAAAGGCAATGCTCTCATCAATCTTCTCCTTATTTAGTGATACCGCATCTTTTCCGGCAATCACCGCAATCAACTTTAAATAATCGCCGCTTTCGCCCAGGAGTTGGGGAGAAAGCTCCCAAAAGCGCCCGTTTTTTAGAGATGCCTTGCCTAAAATTCGCCAGCTTCCGTCGTCAAATTCGCTGGCGACTAAAACCCAAACGGCTTCATCAAATTTAAGCGGGCGGCCTAACAAAATTCCCTTCACATTACTGCGCGGGCGTACTTCCCAATCGGAAGTAAAATTCATCGGAAGATCATCAACGACCAAAATTTTAACTCCAATTTGATTT
>CAXHHS010000963.1:0-3014 GCA_964015645.1 uncultured bacterium | reverse complement strand
CAATTCTGCTGCCTTAATATTTTCATCAGCTTTGCGTGTGAAAATCGCTTTCATACTTAAATTTCCTCTCCATTACCCATTAGAAAATAGGATATTCTATCCTCCGGTGCAAGAATATACTCACCGCACTTCCCGCGTAATCTTCTTAAACCCGGTATACTTCTGCAACGCTGGGGGCACGGTTACGGAGCCGTCTTCGTTTTGATACACCTCTAACAATGCCACAATCAGCCGCGATGTTGCCACACCAGAGCCGTTCAAAGTATGCACAAACTCCGGTTTGGCATCAGCTTTTCGGCGAAAGCGGATGTTCATTCGCCGTGCCTGGAAATCTTCAAAATTGCTGCAACTGGAGGCTTCCAGCCAGTTTTGGCCGTGCGGAGACCAGACTTCAATATCGTAACATTTGGCGGCGGCAAAGCTCAAATCGGCGGTACACAATTCGATAACGCGATAGGGAAGCCCTAGCATTTCCAAAACACGACAGGCATTTTCT
Organism: uncultured bacterium; assembly: GCA_964015645.1. Taxonomy (GTDB): domain Bacteria; phylum Calditrichota; class Calditrichia; order RBG-13-44-9; family J075; genus CAXHHS01. Next base: position 2,518 of record CAXHHS010000963.1, on the reverse strand, counting down.
AACAAGAATTCTAATTCGTTGTAAGAGGTTTCCGGATCAACAAATTTGACCATCTCCACTTTGTTAAATTGGTGGAGGCGCAGAAACCCCCGGGTATCTTTTCCCCAGGAACCGGCTTCCCGGCGAAAGCAGGCGCTGTAGGCACAATAGTTTAAGGGAATTTCATCAGCATGAAAAATTTCATCGCGATGCAGGTTGGTGATAGGCACTTCCGCGGTGGGAATCAAAAACAGGTCGTCTATTTCGCAATGGTACATATCTTCTTCCAGCTTTGGCAACTGCCCGGTGCCGCGCATGCTGGTACGATTCACCACAAAAGGTGGAAAAATTTCCCGGTAGCCGTGCTGGCTGGTGTGCAAATCCAACATAAAATTGAGGAGCGCTCTTTCTAACTGTGCGCCCATTCCTTTGTAAACCGGGAAGCCGCGACCGGTTACTTTGCTGCCACGCGGAAAATCGGCGATGTCGAGGCGTTCGCAAATTTCCAGGTGATCGGAAATATCAAAATCGAAGTCCGGGATTTGTCCCCAGGCTTTGATGACCACATTATCGGCTTCTCCCTTGCCAACCGGCACGCTTTTATGCGGTAGATTGGGAATGCGATATAACTGGTCGTTTAAATCGGTTTCCAGGGCTTTCAGCGATTCATCCAATTCCTTAATTTGCTGGCTGACGGATCGTGTTTTTTCGATGATCTTATCAGCGTTTTTGCCTTCTTTTTTCAGTTTGCTGACATCCTGGGAAAAGGTATTGCGGTCATGTTTCAACTTTTCAACTTTTTGCAGAATTTTTCTGCGTTGGGCATCAAGCGCTAAAATCTGTTTTACATCTCCGGATTCGCGTTTGTTTTTGATGCCTTTTTTAACGGCATCCGGGTGTTCGCGTATGAATTTCAGGTCTAACATTCGTTCCTCGTTTTTAAACTGGATTTTAAGTTAATCGGATAGAGGGTAGTTGTGAATTCAAAAATAGACAGTGGACAAGTAAGCAGTAAGCAAAATCATGAGTTACCTATCACTTACTTGCCTACTGCCTACTTAAAAGTTTGTAAGGTTGTGAAAAATTCTCGAAATCTACTTCAATATCCCTTCCACCGTTTTTACAACTTCGCCCACTTCCTGGGAGTTGGTATAATAAATATTGGGCTGCCCTTGCATTTTGCTTTCAATGGCCGCTTTGTTAGCGCTTTCGGTTAGGAGAACCGCTGGCACATCACTCACACCTCGCAATGATTTAACAAACTCATCGCCGGATGAATCCGGTAGTTTGGTATCGGATATTACCAGATGCGGCCCCATGGATTTAGCGAGGTTTAACGCTTTCGAGCCGCTTTCCACGGCATATACTTCGTAGCCCATACTATCAAATGTTCGCTGTAATAGTTTTTGAACCACCATGCTGTTATTAACGATAATGACGATATATTTTTCAGCCTTTTTTTCCGGCTTTTCCGGTTTAGCACCTTCCATTTTTATGGGACGCGCTTCGATTTTAAAGTTACCGCTATCCCATTTCAGCATTGTGTCGAGCGCCTGATCCTCGGGAAGGCTTTCCAAAACGACTTTCTGCAATTCGCCTTTTTCGTAGTGAAATTCGCCGTTTTTTCCGTTACTGTTAACGATGACCTTGCCGTTTAGGGAATTTGCTTCACAAAATTTCAAGATATCCGCGACGCTTTTTTCCGATAAACTACCTTCTACGGCAGACATTTTGCCGGGAGAAGATTGTGCGGCAGCAGCCTTTTGATTCGTATCCCGCAGCCGCTGGCTCATAATTTTACTCATACTCAGGGCGACGGAGGGAAATTTGTTGATAATCACATCAAAATCCTGTTTGCCCAGGATAAACATTTCCGAAGCTTCATCGGTTACCACTGATGCGGAGCGCGGTTCACCGGTTAGCAAGGCCATTTCACCAAAATAATCCCCGGAGGAAAGGTAAGCGATCACTTTTTCTTCTCCACCCGGTTCGGCTTTAACCACTACTTTCACTTTGCCGTTGATGATAATATACATTTTATCGCCGGGATCACCCGCCTGGCAAATGACTTCGCTATTTCCAAACGGTTTGAACTTAAGGTTCTCGATGACAAAATCGATTCCGGTCCGGTCCATATCTTGAAAAAACGGCACCTTCTTTAGCACTTCGCTAATTTGAAACATAAACATCTCCCAAAAGTATGGTTACATCAATTTTGGCAATGATAAAATCTTCGAGCGTTTTTCGGAAAATCTTTAAGGAACTAATTATTTTACGGTTCAACTTATTTTGCAAGCTGCGCGAGTTGATGTAAAGCATATATAATTAATGCAATTACTGCAAAACCGAATATCATGGATCGTAAGCTGCTTGTCCTTCCCTTGCCACGACGAAACCGAATTGGCCGGCGTTCATTTCCCTCTCTACGCTCTTTTGCCGGATCGTAAAACCGGGGGGTATATTGGTAGGAGCGATTTTTTCGAACTTTTAAGAACCTGTCTCTTATACACATCTGACGCTGCCGACGAGCTTCTTGGTG
>CAXHHS010000962.1:0-3017 GCA_964015645.1 uncultured bacterium | reverse complement strand
TGCCCGCGCAGCTGAGCAGACGCGCAAAAAGCCGCAGGCTTTTTGCAGCATAACCTTAAAATAGATAAAGACGTAAATTAGCGATTATTATTTTGAAGCGTGTTAAAGCACTCGGGTAAAAAAACGTTGATAGAGTTTGATTAAATAATCAGGTAATTTTCTTATTAACATCGTGCTTCAGCACGGGCGAAAGTTACCAGGAAACCGTTAAAACGGTTTCTGAATTTGAGAGGATTCTGTGAGTCACCGGGATAAATCCCGGTGTTAATGAAATGCTGGAAACTCTTATTAACATTGCACTTTAGGACAGATCAAAGAGCGTAGATTCTCATTAACACCGCGCTGAAGCGCGGTGATTTCGAAAGCGTTGCAAATCGCCGGGAAACCGTTTCAACGGTTTCTTGTAAGCTCATAACACCGGGATTTTTAACCATGCCAACCCTGCACTGGATCGGGAAAGAAAAAATAATCAACCACCATCAGGAAGTCCCCTTCCGCACGCTGGAACACCAATACGGGTTTAGTGCAGAAAAGGGAGAGCAAAAAACCTCTGCCGGCAGCGGCAATATGATTATCCACGGCGATAACCTGGAAGCCTTAAAAGCCTTGCTTCCGCAATATGAAGGCAAAATAAAGTGCATTTATATTGATCCGCCTTACAACACTGGTAACGAAGGCTGGGTTTACAACGACAACGTTAACCATCCTAAACTAAAAAAATGGCTCCAAAAAGTAGTGGGCAAAGAAGGCGACGACCTCTCCCGCCACGATAAATGGTTGTGCATGATGTACCCGCGCTTAAAATTGCTGCACAAATTGTTAGCGCAGGATGGGGCTATTTTTATTTCTATTGATGATAACGAGCAGGCTAATTTGAAATTGATTTGTGATGAGGTTTTTGGTATAAAAAATTTTTTAGGTAATATCGTATGGAAAAAGAAAACAAATGGAAATAATATGGGCCATATTCCTCCAGTGCATGATTTTTTCGTTTGTTACGCGAAGCATGAAGAAAAGTTAAATTTACCGGGGTTTCCACTTGATGAAAAGTACGTCTCGAAAAACTTCTCAAATCCTGATAACGATCATAGAGGATTTTGGAAAACAACTGATTTATCTGCAAACCATGAAGGTCCATATTTTGAAATTGAAAACCCAGAAACCGGACAGAAATTTTTACCTCCTAAAGGAAGATTTTGGGTATTCAATGAAGAAGAAGTTTTGAGACGTATTAAAAATGGTAGAATAATTTTCGGGAAATCGGGCACTGTTCGTCCAGTTCAAAAGGTATTTCTTAATGAAAAATCAGGTAGAAAAAAACCTGAAACGTGGTGGGACAAACATGGTTACAACTCAGATGGAATGATCGAACTATCTCAAATTTTAGGAACGAAAAAATTTGATCATCCGAAACCTTCACAAACTATAAAACACATTATAGATATTTCGACGAATAAAGAAGATATTATCCTCGACTCCTTCGCCGGCTCCGGCACTACCGCCCACGCAGTGCTCAATCTCAACAAGCAGGACGGCGGCAATCGCAAATTTATCCTCATCGAAATGGAAGATTACGCCAACGAGATTACCGCCGAGCGGGTTAAACGGGTTATAAAGGGTTACGGCGAGGGCAACGGTGCGGTAGCAGGCAGCGGTGGCAGCTTTGACTTTTACCAATTGGGGCAGCCGCTCTTTTTAGAAGGAGAAATTCTCAACGAAGCAATAGGCGAGGCGCGTATCCGCCAATACATTTGGTACAGCGAAACCCGCAGCGCTTTTACGCCGCCTGCCTCCGGACAGGACTCAGTGCATTTTTTAGGCGCAAAAGACGATACCGCCTACTACTTTTTTTATCACAAGGAGCGGTTGACAACGCTCAATTATGATTTTCTGGAGACTGTAAAAACCCGCGCCGGACAATACGTTATCTACGCCGATAACTGCACATTAGAGCGGTCGTTTTTGCAGCGCAACAATATTATTTTCAAAAAAATCCCGCGTGATATTACGCGGTTTTAAGAGGTGTTGGTGAAACCGTTAAAACGGTTTCCGGAGAGGGTGTAGGCTTACAAGCCACCGGGATAAATCCCGGTGTTAATAGAAATATGGGGCGTTCTCATTAACACCGCGCTCCAGCGAGGTGAACAGAGAAAGCACTATCCAAAGGAAACCGTTAAAACGGTTTCTGAGCTTGGGAGGATTCTTTGAGCCACCGGGATAAATCCCGGTGTTAATGAAAAACAGTATTCTCATTAACACCGCGCTTCAGCGCGGTGAATCTGAAAGCGTACAGTTCACAAATGAAACCGTTAAAACGGTTTCTGACATCCGAATGGCGTGCATAAGCCACCGGGATAAGTCCCGCTGTTAATAAAAAGCCCGTATTCTCATTAACACCACGCTTCAGCGCGGTGAAATAAGATGAACTAAACTACCGGGGAAACCGTTTCAACGGTTTCCCCACCGTTAAACAAAGGAGTCAGTCTATGTCCCCCCACTCCTATACCAGAGTTTGGCTACACCTCATTTGGGGAACGCTAAACCGGGAGAAATCGCTCCTTTCCCGTGAGGCTCGCAAACGCCTCTCCCGTTACCTGTACGATTATGCAGCAGAAAAAGAAATCTACATGAAAATAAACTACGTCAACCCGGATCACGTTCATGCACTTATCGACCTGCCGACCAGTTATTCAATGGAAAACATATTTCAGTTATTGAAAGGCAGTTCATCGACCTGGGTCAATCGCAGCGATTTGCTGCCAGGTAAATTCTCCTGGGGCAGAGGATATGGTGCATTCTCCGCGTCGCATTCCAATATATCGGAAGTGGCAGCCTATATTGCCAATCAGGAAGAACATCACCGGAAGAAAAGTTTTACGGAAGAGTATGAGCAGTTTCTAAAAGCGCATGGGGTTGCGGCGTACAAGCCGGATTAAGTAAGATAAGAAACCGTTAAAACGGTTTCCGGGTTTAGGGTGGTTATCTAAGCCACCGGGATAAATCCCGGTGTTAATAAA
>CAXHHS010000961.1:0-3017 GCA_964015645.1 uncultured bacterium | reverse complement strand
GCCTGCACCGCCCCGGTAAAAGCGCCTTTTTCAAATCCGAATAATTCGCTCTCTAACAAACTCTCCGGAATAGCAGCGCAATTTAGCACAACCAGCGGCTTTTCCATGCGCGGGCTAAGCTGATGAAATGCTTTTGCCACCAGTTCTTTACCGGTTCCACTTTCCCCGGTTACCAACACCGATACTTTTATGCCCTGGCTGGCGATTTTTTCGATATTACGGGAAAGTTGCTGCATGGCGGGATTAGAACCCATAATAAACGGCAGATTTGATGCCGGGGATATCTGCGCCTTCAACTGCCGGTTTTCCTCTTCCACTGCCAGTTTTTCCATTGCAACGGATGCCGTGGCAGAAAGCGCTAATAAGATCGCTTTATCATAACTACTAAAGGGGCCAACGCCGTATTGAAATTGGCGATCTACCACACATAATGCACCGGCAATTTGCCCCTGCCGCCAAAGCGGGGCAGCAAGACGGTTTGCTTCGTCTATCAAAAACCCATCCTGGTCTTCGGAAAAATTTTTAATACGTGCGTTAAACAACCGTCTGGAAAGTCGTTTTTTATTCGCTTTGCCAAAACTTTCCAGGGAATCTTTTTCAACAAGATACAAAACGCCCCCGCTTGCATCCATCGCTGCAACAGTTTCCAGAAGCATCCGCTGCATAACCTGCTCCGCCGGCAGGCCAGAAGAGATCGCCCGGCGAAATGCTTTAATTTCCAAAGCCAGTTTCGCATCTATTGGTTTAGGGTTCGTCGCCATATTCCTTTTTATCCTTTCAACAAAATATTAAGTATCATTTTGGGGATAATTCGCAAAGATCATTCCAACTTTATTTTCCAATATTTCTACTCAAATGCATCGATTAATATCGTTAATGCCAATAAAAAATAATTAAGAATATGCAATATGCCAATCATATTGTATAAATAATCCGTGTATTGATAGATAAATCTGATTTGATATTTTCGAATCGTGAATAAAATATAGCCTCACCTCACGCGAACAATTTACTTTAACCCATTAAAAAACAATAACATGAACCAATAATTGCTTCTAATGGCACCTAATTTGATATTTCCTGGAAATGTAGAAAAGCCAAAAAACTTTAACCGAATTGGTGGGCAGCATTATGATTTCAGTTAATTCCTTTAAAGAAATCAAAAATAGAAATAAAAGAAAACGACAGATATTGTTTATAAAAAATAAGCGTAAAAGTAAGGGATCCGCTGAAAGTTGCCTGCGGCCATTTTATCATATACTTAAATCAAGCAATAATGCAGAGGGATTACTAAAAGCACAAAACCACAATCCGGATTTAATCCTCATTAATACCAACCTACCCAAAAGAAATGGATTTGAGCTTTGTCGAATCCTTAAAGATGATGATGAGACCTGCCACATTCCGATCATTCTTTTAATATCTGACATTTCACCAGAAAGTGTTATAAAAGGATTGCAAGCCGGGGCTGATGCCTGCATGACAGAGCCGTTAAATCCAAAGGAATTACACGCTCGTATTAAAAATTTGATTGAAATTCGACAAAAACTGTTTTCCCGCCTTAACCACTTTGTTACTCCACAGCCAATGACAAATACAATGCCGTCAATGAATCAACTGTTTTTACAAAAAGCAATGGAGGTTGTTGAGGATCATCTTGCAGAAGAGAGTTTCGACGTAGAAACCCTGGCAAGCGGAATTGGTCTCAGCTACACACAAATCCATCGTAAACTGCGGGCGCTTACCGGTCAATCCACAACTCAATTTATAAAATCAATCCGGTTGCAACATGCCTACCAATTGATACAGCAAAATAGCGCATCGATAACGGAAATAGCTTACACGGTTGGTTTTAGCAACCCAGCATATTTTGCCAGGTGTTTTAAACAACAGTATGGTATACTGCCAAGTATGCTAAAAAAATCCAGCAAACATTCTAAAGATTAATTCTATCCGTATTATTTAGGCTATAGGTTATTTAGCAGAAAACTTTGGGTCGAATAACTTGCAGCTTAAACAACTGCAACTTATCAACCTGAATTGTTTTTCCATCAGAATGCAAGATATGTGTTGGTTTTTGCAAGATAATTGTTAGAAACCGAATTGGCTGAATGATAAATTCGATAAACATTGAATGAGGTATTCTTTCTTGATAACAACATTTAAAACCGGCAATTCATCTTTTTCCAGGCTCTTTAAATCTTTGTGGGAAAAATCCTACGGCGACCCGCGTGTTTGTATCGCTGTTTTAGACGGCCCGGTAGATATTGCTCACCCGGTTTTAAAAGGCGCCAATATTGATCAGCTTGATACGCTGGTTTCAAACAACTCAAATGCTAACGGTATCGCTTCCCAGCATGGCACACATGTTACCAGCGTGCTTTTCGGGCAGCCGCAGTCTCCTGTGCAGGGCATCGTGCCGTCGTGCAAGGGAATCATTCTCCCTATTTATGCGGATGCCCAAAATGGCACCTCTATTAGCTGCTCACAGGTAGATTTAGCCCGGGCTATTACCCAGGCGGTACAAAAAGGCGCTCATATCATCAATATTAGTGGTGGAGAGATTACACCTTCCGGTAAAGCAGACCCTTTATTAGAAAATGCGATTCAATATTGTAAAGATAGCAACGTTTTGGTGGTGGCTGCCGCCGGCAACGAAGGTTGCAATTGCCTCCATATTCCTGCGGCACTGCCCTCGGTGCTTGCTGTTGGCGCAATGGATGAAAATGGAAATCCCGACACGCACAGTAATTGGGGAAAAGTGTATACGGAGCAAGGTATTTTAGCTTCCGGCAAAGATATTATGGGGGCAATACCCGGCGGCGGCACAGCAGTTAAAAGCGGAACCAGTTTTGCGACGCCGCTTGTTTCCGGAACGGCGGCACTGCTCTTAAGCTTGCAATTACAACAGGGCGAAAAACCAAATCCCCATGCGATACGAGAAATACTATTAAAAAGCGCTGTTCAATGGCATAAACCGGTGTTGCATCCAGATTGAGTGTCCAAACTGCGGAAGC
>CAXHHS010000960.1:0-3018 GCA_964015645.1 uncultured bacterium | reverse complement strand
ACACCAAGAAGCTCGTCGGCAGCGTCAGATGTGTATAAGAGACAGGTGCTTGCCCCGGAGCATCCGCTGGTAGGTAAAATTACAACGCCACCACAAAAGTTAGCCGTAAAAGAATATATAAAAGAGGCGCTAAAGACGAGCGAAATAGAGCGTTCTTTCATCCATCGTGAAAAATTTGGTGTATTTACCGGCGCTTTGGCTATAAACCCGGTAAACGAGGAAAAAATACCCATCTGGATTGCAGATTATGTGTTACCTTCCTACGGAACCGGGGCCGTTATGGCAGTACCGGGGCATGATGAAAGAGATTATGATTTCGCCACCAACATGGAATTACCGATTCGGAAAGTAATTTTGGAGCCGGGAACAGCTCCCAAAACCCCGCTGCAAAAAGCCTATATCGGGGAAGGTACTTTAATCAATTCCGGTGATTTTGATGGGTTGTCTTCGCAAGAAGCCCGAAAAAAAATACGCGATTGGCTAACGTTTCGGAACCTCGCCCGGCACACCATCAACTACCGTTTGCGGGATTGGCTTGTTTCTCGCCAGCGATATTGGGGCGCACCGATTCCGATCATATATTGCAAAAGCTGTGGCGAAGTGCCGGTTTCAATTAGCGATCTACCGGTTTTGCTGCCTTATGATGTCAACTTTCGTCCCTCCGGCGAGTCTCCTCTAAAATCTCACAACTCCTTTCTGGAAACAACCTGCCCCACTTGTGGTAATGCTGCCACGCGAGAGGCCGACACGCTTGATACCTTTGTAGATTCCTCCTGGTACTTTTTACGGTATCTTTCACCAGGATTGGCATCTGCACCGTTTGATAAAAAAATCGCCCGGAAATGGTGCCCGGTCGATAAATACGTTGGCGGTGTGGATCACGCGACGATGCATTTGTTGTACGCCCGTTTTGTTAACATGGTACTGTACGATTTAAACCACATCAATTTTGAAGAGCCGTTTACGTCACTATTTCACCAGGGAACGTTAAAGGGGCCGGATGGGCAAAAAATGTCGAAATCGCGCGGGAATGCAATTAGCCCGGATGCCTACCTGGAAAAATATGGCGCTGATGTTTTACGCTGCTATTTGATGTTCCGGTTTGAATACGCCACAGCCGGTGCCTGGGACGACTCCGAGATCGATTCCATCAACCGGTTTTTAAATCGAATTTGGAGAGTATTTCAAAACTGTCTTTGGGTATTCAAAGCTGGAAATGAATATCGCGATTGGGGCGAAAAGGAAATCGCGTTAAAAAAAGTATTGCATCGTTCAATAAAAGGCGCTACCCAGGACACCGAACGCATGCACTTTAATACAGCGATCAGCCGCTTGATGGAATTGGTTAACGAATTACTCCGCTACACAAGCAACGCCCCATACGAAGAACAAAATGCCGCTCTCTTGAAAGAGGTGTTGGAAACCTTTAATATTTTGCTTGCGCCATACATGCCTCATCTAGCAGAGGAACTCTGGGAGATCAGCGACCACAACTTCAGTATTTTCAATCAACAATGGCCGGAGTTTGATCCCTCTGTTTTGGAGAGCGAGTTTATTAATTATGTTATCCAAATTAACGGTAAGGTTCGTGAAAAAATGCGAGTGACGCAGGATCTATCGGAAGCAGATATCAAAGAAACCGCTTTAACGAGCGGGCGCATATCTAAACTTATCTCTGGTAAAAACGTTTTGAAAATAATACTCGTGCCAGGTAAATTGATCAATATAGTGGTGAAATAGAACTTATTGAGTAAACGATAACTTAGAAGAGATATTGCGGTAATAATGCTTTAATTAAAATGAATCCTGCCCGACAGATTTTTCTATTTTGGGCACTGTACCAGTATTATGAAAGCCCAATAAGCAAAACACCTAAAATCATGATGCTCGCGCCGATCAACCTCTCCCTCACTCCCTTTTCGTTGAAAATAAAATAGCCGAATAAAACACTTATTATCGTATTTGTCCTTTTTATTGAAATTACATACGCTACTAACGTCATACTTATAGCCATCATTTGAAAAACTGTTGTCAAAGAAAAAGAAATTCCGATAGGTATTAATGTTTTTAAATCAAATGGAATTTGTCTTATTCTCGCTTTTGATTTATACACCATTATGGGAAATAAAATGAATGACACAAATAAAGTGCTTGAAATACTCCAAAAAAGCGGCGAAGAATTTTGGATACCTATTTTGTCAAAATTTGAGGTTATGCTCCAGATAAAAGCAACGATTAGCATTAATTGGGGTCCTTTTTCTTTTAACAAAACACGAAAAGGAGCAAAGTAACTTTTCTTTTTCTGATCGAAATGAAGTACATAGGAGCCAGTAACAATAAGCAAAACGCCAATTAATCCAAAAAGGTTCGGAAACTCGCCGACAAGTAATGGTGACGTCATTAACAGGAATAACGGTGTAAAAGCAACCATTGGTACTGTGATCGAAATATCTGAATATTTAATCGCTTTCATATATAAAACGGTCGTGATTGAATTGAGCCCTCCGCTGACCAATAATGCAATCCAGTATTTATTTGGTAAAGCTGGAATCTCAATAAAAATTAAAATTGGAAGTAAAAAAATTGCTGCAAAAAAATTCAATGACCAGGCAACAACATATTCATCAATTCTGTTAAGACCTTTTTTGCTGAAAACATCTTTTAATGATTCACAAAACGCAGTTAAAACCGAAAATACAAACCAACCCATATTTAACATTTCCATACATGTTTAAAATCAGCAAGGATTCATAACCTAAAAAATATGTTTTTTCATTAGATGAATACTTATAGGCCAACCATCTTGTACTTCACAACTCACAATTGCGGCAATATTTTGATTTATTTTTTTTCCTTTAATTGCCTCTTTATATAAATTTTCGGTAAAGTATCTAGCAGCCGCAATTGTACCATAAGTATGGCATCCAGAAAAGAGTAGAATTGTATTTTCGGATGAAGAAAATGGGTTTTTCATTCGAATAATTAATCCATAATCTGTCTCTTATACACATCTGACGC
>CAXHHS010000959.1:0-3020 GCA_964015645.1 uncultured bacterium | reverse complement strand
GTTATCAATATAGCGTTTGCCAACATTTAGGATTTAAATTTGCAACATTAGATCAAGATTTTAAAGGTATCAGCGATATTGGCATTGTGTTTTTATAAAGCATTAAATCCCCTTACATTCCCGGTATCCGCAAATAAACCCACTCCGGCAAAATTTTCAATAACCATCCCACCAGTCGCCAACGCTTAGTGACGTAAACATGGTTTTTCCGTTTTTGAATTGCCGTATAAATTTGCTGCGCAGCTTTTTCGACCGGTGCGACCCAGAACATGGCCTGGTTATTTTCAGTCATCGGTGTGGCGACAAACCCTGGTTTTACATCGGTGATGGTGATGGCGAGATTTTTACGAACTGCCTGCTGCCGCATTCCTTGCATGTAATTGGAAATAAACGCTTTAGAGGCAGAATAAGCGTTATATCGCCCCAGACCTTTGATGCCAGCAATCGAGGAAATTCCGGCAATGTGCCCGCGACCGCGTTCGATAAAATAGTCCATCGCGGCATTGGCAATTGCAGCGAATCCCAATGCGTTTACCTCAATAATCTGTTTTGATCGCTCCCATTCGATCTTCCCGGAGGAACCGATACCGGCGTTAATCACAACCAAATCCACATCCTGCATTTCAGCAATTAAGTCCTGAAAAACAGCTCTGGCTTCCTCCGTCTGTGCCACATCCATTTGCCGAATGTAGCTTTTGGTTAGCAATTCACTTTGCAGTGCTTGCAGTAATTCTTTTCGCCGGGCGGTTAAGCCAACTTCGTACCCGTTTTCAGCTAAAACGATTGTTAACGCCTTCCCAATTCCGGAAGACGCGCCGATGATGATTGCTTTTTTCATGAGTGTTTGAAGTTTTGAAGTTGTAAAAATAGTTGTGAATTTCGACTTGATAAAAATGGCAAGACGATTATGGGCAAAACCATTAAATAACTTAAAAAATAAAATGGTTTTGCCCTAAATAGTTTTGCCGTTGAGTTGCGAATTTAACCTTTGAAAGGTTCCAAACCTTTCAAAGGTTTTAAAGAAGTTAGACGCCAAAATAACGGTCGCCGGCATCACCCAGGCCGGGCAGGATGTAGCCTTTTTCGTTTAGCTGACGGTCGAGTGCGCCGGAATACACCTTTACATCGGGATGGGCATTTTCAACGACCTCCACACCTTCCGGGGCACAGAGCAGGGCGATCATCTTAAGGCTCTTGACGCCTTTTTCTTTCAACCGTTCCATACCAGCTGTGGCACTACCGCCGGTTGCCAGCATGGGGTCTAGTAAAAAAACTTCCAGCTCCGGCAGGTTTTCCGGCAAATTTACATAGTAATCAACCGGTTCTAACGTATCGTGGTCGCGATACATACCCAACATGCCCACACGGGCTTCCTGCCAGACTTTCATGATGCCGTTTACCATCGAAAGACCGGCGCGTAAAATCGGCACTAACAGAATTTCTTTTTTGACGCGCTGCCCGGTCATTTCTTCTAATGGTGTGGTTAGTTTTTCATCTACTGTTTGCAGAGTTACACAGGCTTCGTAAAATAATAATTGGCTGACTTCTTCCAACAATGACTTAAAATGATAATACGGCGTGTCCTGGTTTCTTAAGCGGGAGAGCTTGTCTAAAATTAACGGATGGCGGGAAATAAACAGGTTATCGTATTGCTTCGCTGTACTCATAAAATCCTTCCGCTACGGCTTGATGTGCTTTATCAATTAATTGGTTGCGATCTTCGAAGGTATAATTTTCGGTATCGATTGGCGGGTGAAGAATTAGTTTTACCTTTTGCCCGGCATTAATCCGCAAGGTGTTTTTGGGCATAATCGGAAATGTTCCAACGATTGAAACCGGCAGCACCGGAAGTTTGGCGTTAATCGCCAAAACAAACGGCCCTTTTTTAAACGGCTTCAGTTGACCGTCCATACTGCGAGTACCTTCGGGAAATGCCAGAATCGAAAGTTTGTGGGTGTGGGCAACGGCTGCGGCAGTTTTCAACGTCTCGAACGCTCGCGTGCGGTCGCTGCGGTCGATTTCCAAGATGCCAAAGCCGCGCATCCCCTGGGCAAAGATGGGGATTTTAAACAATTCCTTTTTGGCGATAAAGGTAATTCGCATGGGAACTTTAGCCGCCAGCACCGGAATATCCATATTGCTTTGGTGATTGCTGACAATAACATACGGGCGGGAGAGATCGACATTTTCGACGCCCAGAACTTCCACCTTGGTGCCGGACGCCCACAGCAACAATTCCGACCAGGGTTTTACAATATGATAATAACTGAATGCCGCATAGCGTTTAAATAACCCGACAATAATGGCAAGCGTGGCATAAACGCCAGTGGATACAACGGTTATGGTGAGGAAGAATATTGTGCGTAGCATGTTATAACTTATGCTGACTTTTTTTCAACTGTTGAGGCAGATGTAAGTATTACTAAAATATGATACCCATAGTCTAATAAAATATCCGCTGACATTTCCCCCCCTATTTCCAGAAGTTCAATTTCTTTGTTATCATCTGGAGGCACAGTAACTCTTACCCATATAGTGTTCGGGTTTTCCGAGCTTTCAACAATATTGACTAATTCTATTTCCGGGAATTTATTTTTAAGCGTGTCAAATATCATCCGGCTTAATTCTATTTGTTTATCATTTATCATTTCTGTATTTCCTTTTTTATTGCTTCAACATACTCTTTTGCTTTTTTAATTTGTCTTTCTGCCATTTTTTTCGATATGAATTTCGTTTCATAATCAGCAATATCTCTAACTTCTTGTAAATTTGGTAAATAGGATTTAAAACGAGCAGGATAAACTTTTCGTTTTCGTATGAGTTCGCTGCTAAATTTTGACTGTAAAGTATCATGGCCGATTCTTTCTACCGGAATACCTAAATTTGCCAAAGCAGCTATAGCTGCATGAAAAGCTGCGTAGTAGGCGCGATTAGCACTCGCATTGTGCATCTGATTTTCAAATAACAATTCTGCTGCCTTAATATTTTCATCAGCTTTGCGTGTGAAAATCGCTTTCATA
>CAXHHS010000958.1:0-3023 GCA_964015645.1 uncultured bacterium | reverse complement strand
GCGCGGCATCTATTGGGATTGTATGCCGGAGTATGAATCGCTCAACTTTTTTGGCCATCAAAATAAATTGCCGGAATTTTATTGGAATGGCGAGACAAAAATGAATTGCTTGCATCATGCAATCACGCAATCATTGGAAAAAGCCTATGCTCATCACATTCAGCGCTTGATGATTACCGGGAATTTTGCCAACCTGCTTGGCGTGCATCCGGATGCCGTAGATGAATGGTATCTTGGCATTTATATCGACGCCATTCAATGGGTAGAAATTACCAATACGCGGGGCATGAGCCAGTTTGCCGATGGCGGAATTGCCGCAACCAAACCGTATGTTTCTTCCGCCAATTACATTCACAAAATGAGCAATTATTGCCGGGATTGTTATTACGACCGCACGAAACGCTATGGTGACCGCGCCTGCCCGTTTAACAGCTTGTATTGGGATTTTTTTGACCGTCATCGTGAAAAATTAGCCGCAAATCACCGTGTCGGTATGGCCTACCGGATTTTAGAGCGAATGGCCCCCGAAGAATTAGAGAAAATTCGCAACCAGGCACAAAGTTATAAAATAACAGCAGGTGAGTTGTAAGTTGAGAATCACGATATCAACATTGGTCAATGGGCATCTTCAGGCGGCCTTCGAAAGATTTAATCGGGAGCTTTTTTTAAAGCTAAATCCACCCTTTCCACCGGTGAAATTATTGCGTTTTGATGGCATGGCTGTAAATGACGAGGTGCATCTGGAATTAAATTTTTTGCTAAAAAAAGAGAAATGGATTAGCCGCATCACGGATTTCTCGGCTGGGAAAGATGAAATCTATTTTGTAGATGAAGGAGTTCAACTTCCATTTTTCTTCAAAAGCTGGCGGCATAAACACCGGCTGATTTACCGTGAGAACCAAACGGAAATTGTTGATGACATCCGGTTTGAATGCAAATTTACATTTCTGAATTGCCTGGTTTATCCAGTGTTATACCTGCAATTTTTATATCGGAAACCAGTGTATCGTAGACATTTTGAACAAGACAGGGAATTAATCGGGGGTGAATCATGAAAATTTTATTAACCGGTGCAAATGGTTATATCGGCAAACGCCTGCTGCCAGCTTTGGTAGAAGCAGGACACCAGGTAATTTGTTTGGTACGAAACGAAAAACGCCTGAACCTGCCAAAATCGCTGCGAGAAAAAATATCGATTTTCCAGGGAGATTTGCTCGACTTTAAATCGCTGGCGCATATTCCGAATGACATCGACACGGCATTTTACCTGGTGCATTCCATGGGCCACACAACACAGAATTTTGCTGAAATGGAGACGCGCTGCGCGGGAAATTTTGTTCGGCGAATCCGGCAAACCCGGGCTAGCCAAATCATCTATCTCGGTGGCATCGTCAATGATGTAAAGCTTTCGAAACATCTTAAATCACGCCAAAATGTGGAAGATATTTTGCACCAGGGCGGCATTCCGCTAACGGTATTGCGGGCCGGTATTATTATTGGTTCCGGGAGTGCATCGTTCGAAATCATCCGGGATTTGGTAGAGAAACTACCGGTGATGGTCGCACCGAGATGGATCAACAATCGTATTCAGCCGATTGCAATCCATGATGTGATTTACTATATGTGCCATGTGGTTCAAAATCAACACTGCTTCAATAAAACCTTTGATATTGGGGGGCCGAATATTCTCAACTATAAAGAAATGCTGCTCAAATTAGCAAGAGTACGCGGGTTCAAACGGTATATTTTTAACGTTCCGGTGCTAACGCCGCGGCTTTCTTCATATTGGTTGTATTTTGTGACCTCCACATCTTTTTCGCTGGCACGAAGCCTGGTAGATAGTCTTAAAAACGAAGTGGTTTGTAAAGATAATGCCATTGAAAATGTCATTCCGCATAAATGCCTGTCTTATGAAGAAGCCGTTAGTAAGGCATTCTCAATGATTGCAGAAAACGCTGTGATTTCCAGTTGGAAAGATGCCTGGATTACCGGAACAATCACCGGAAATTATAACGACTATATCCAGCTTCCGAAAAACGGATGCCTTGTAGATGAGCGGACGCTAACGTTTGACCGCGACCCGAAGGAGGTATTGGAGAACATTTGGTCGATTGGCGGAGAGCGCGGCTGGTACAAATACAATTTACTCTGGAAGATCCGCGGCTATCTCGACAAAATGGTTGGCGGCGTGGGATTACGACGAGGACGCACAAACCAACAACAAATAGAAACCGGCGATGCGCTGGATTTTTGGCGCGTGCTGTTAGCAGATAAAAAAAATATGCGCCTGCTGCTTTACGCAGAAATGAAACTCCCGGGAGAAGCCTGGCTGGAGTTCAAAATTACCCCAACGGAAACCGGCGGATTGTTGACTCAAACCGCCACTTTTCGCCCAAACGGATTGAGCGGGCGGCTATATTGGTATTCTGTGTTGCCGTTCCATCATTTTGTGTTCGGGGGGATGAGCCGGCAAATTGTAAAATACCAGGGGAAAACGCCAAAAACAGCTTTACTCGATCCGAATCTGATTTGATTCTCGTTAGAAGAAATATCAAACCCCGATCAAAACAAAAAATTTAACCGAACAAGATGCTCGTTATTGTAAATCTAATTTTCCTTTTTACAATATCTTTAGCGGCAGCAAAAATGATGAATCCAACGACTGAAAAAGTTCTTTTCGATTTTCATTCCATTGAATCAAAAGAGTTCTGGACCACCATCAATGATGGCGTAATGGGTGGCATTTCCAACAGCACATTTTCCGTAAATCCACAAGACAGCACCGCGACATTTAGCGGCTATGTTTCGCTAGAAAATAACGGCGGATTCGCTTCTGTGCGAACGTATCCAATCGATTTTCAATTGGATGGATATAACGGCATCGTTCTCCGGGTAAAAGGTGACGGCAATATTTACAGCTTTCGCCTGAGAGTTGATGATTATTTTGACGGCATTTCCTATCGGGCTAAATTCCAACTGTCTCTTATACACATCTGACGCTGCCGACGAGCTTCTTGGTGTAG
>CAXHHS010000957.1:0-3025 GCA_964015645.1 uncultured bacterium | reverse complement strand
ATCCAATCATTTGAATTTCTGGCAAAACAGAGACATTCTTTTCTGTTTTGCCAGAAATTCAAATGATTGGATTAATCCGCGCAGCAGGGGAATAATATTTTCAGGGCGGGCCTGCAGGACCATTTTTCCGGCCTCCAGTTTAGAGAGATCCAGCAATTGTTCAATAAGTCTGCGCAACCGGCGGGCATTTTTTTGCACCATGTTTAAATTTTTGCGAATTTCACGATCATCGACAGCCGCTAAAACCTTTTCGATAGGGCCCAATATCAATGTGAGCGGGGTGCGAAATTCGTGAGAAATATTGGCAAAGAAGTGTGATTTTAGCTCGTCGAGTTCTTTAAGTTTCCGGGCTTCGAAATCCTTGCTTTTAAGTTCATTCCGAAGATTTGCCCTGTTTAATTCAAACTTCCGCAGGACATATAAGGCCAGAACAATCAGAACCGCGTATAAAACATAAGCCCATCCGGTTCGCCACCACGGCGGGCGTATCATAACTGAGAGTGAGATGCCTTGCTCATTCCAAACGCCATCGCTATTGGTGCCTTTCACTCGAAGGACATATTGCCCGGGCTGCACATCGGTGTAGTTTGCAAAACGGCGATTCCCGCTATAAATCCAGTTTTTATCGAGACCTTCTAATTTGTAGGCGTATTCATTCTTTTCAGGATTAGTGTAATCCAGCGCTGCAAATTCAAAAGAAAAGAAATTTTGATTGTGCGCAAGCGTAATCGCGTTCTTCTCTGAAATGCTGCTGTCCAACGTTACCGCCTCGTTAAACACTTTAAAATCCGTCAATACAATTGGCGGGATGTAGCGGTTGTTGCCGATGCTGTCCGGGTGAAACCGGATCATGCCATAATAACCGCCGAAGAAAATCTCACCGCTCCGGCTTTTAAGGGAAGCGTAAGAGCGAAACATAATCGAGGGCAGCTCTTCGGCGATATCCAAATTTGTAAATATCTCGCGGCGCATATCAAATTTCGATATCCCCTTTTTATTTTGAATCCAAAGATTACCGTGAGAATCCTCGGCAAATGAATAAATATCATTGGAAGCGCCAGCCTGGCGATTATAGTAGCGTGTGAACTTTTGAGACTGACGGTCAAAACGGTTCAAACCATTATCGGTGCCAATCCAAAGTGCGGTATCACCGCCTGAGTGGGATTCAAATATCGCATTAACAACATTACTGCTGATACTGGCAGGATTACTTTGATCATGCTTATAGGAGGTAAATCGTTCCATTTTGCGATTGAAACTATATAGCCCTTCAAGCTCCGATCCAATCCATAAGGAGTCATAACTGTCCTCAAGCAACGCAAAGCCCATATATAGTTTTCTGTCAAACTGTTTATTCGGTTCCGGTTTGAAATGCGAAAATCGCCCGGATAGTCGATCTTCCGGATTTAAACGTGAAACAACGTGGTTGTTTGTTCCGGCCCAAATCGTTCCATAACTGTCAATCAGCAAACTGCCAACATCATTGCTTGTTAAGGAGTGTGGATCTGCCGGGTCATGCTGGTAACGAGTGATCTCGCTGTTTTGGGGATCAAATTGAATCAGTCCGCCGGCATAGTTTCCCAGCCACAACATTCCACCTTTGTTTTCCGCTATCGCTGATATCGTTTCCGGCTCAATTAAATTTTTATCCTCAGAACGGTCGATGATAAATTGATGGCGGGTAACTTCACCGGTTTGTTGATTAAATTTATCAAGGCCATTATTTGTCGCGATCCAGATACCGCCTTCATGGTCTTCAAAAATCACCCTCACCTGCCTTCCGCTAAGACTGTTTGCATTGTCGGGGTCGTGCTCAAAATGCTTGAATTGGCGTCGCTTCACTTTATTGATACCATTGTTAATAGTGCCAATCCAGAATCCCTGGTTCCGATCCTCGTACAAAACAATAACACCGTTCGTATTAAGGCCATCAGGGTTTAGCGGGTCATAAGTATAATGGGTGAATGTTTCGGTTATAGTATCGAACCTATTGAGGCCGCGGCGTGTGGTGATCCAAAGCACCTGGCCTCCGGATCCCGGTGACTGCCAGATATCCGTAATTAGGGGAAAATTCAAACTATTGGTATTTAAAGGATCATGCCGGTAATGGTTTATTTTCCGGGTTTGTAGATTTAACTTGCTAAGCCCATAAGCAGACCCAATCCATAATATTCGATTCCGGTCATTGTAAAAAGTGATAGCCGGCCTTGGCCCCGAAACCTGCGTTTGAAGCGTATCATATATAAAATGGATAAATTGCTGAGTGGATGTGTCGAATTTATCAAGCCCAAAGTGTGTGGCAACCCATAGCTCTCTGCCATCGCCTTCACCGGTTTCGCAAATCTCCCAAATTCTATTATGGCGTAGGGATGTGGAATCATCAGGATCGTGCTTGAAGCGGATGAATTTTCCGGTTGTTCTATCAAGGATATTCAGCCCATTGTCGGTGCCGATCCAAAAAGTACCCGCCTGGTCTTCAAAAATTGCCGTAACAATATCATTACTCAAGCTGAGCGAATCATCAGGATGATGCCGGTATTGTTGAAACGTTTCACTGGTTTTGTCAAATTTGTTCAACCCGGAGGCATTTGTTGCGATCCAAAGCGTGCCTTCTCTATCTTCGTAAAGACCCTCGAACCAGATGAAATTACCCGAAATTGAGGTTGAATCCGTTGGATCGTGCTGGTATTCTTTGATCATATACCCATCATATCGATTAAGCCCTTCTCCCGTACCAAACCACATAAATCCCTTGCTATCTTGTAAAATAGCATAGACGATGTTATTTGACAGTCCATCCTTAATTGTCAGGTGTTCAAATTTAATATTGGGGTGTAAATTTTCGAATGTGATTTGGTCTTGTGCTAATAAATTGGCAAAAAGCAGGTGAAAAAAAACCATTCTGCTAAGAAAGCTGAATTTTAGTTTTTTATTCATAATTCTGCTTTAAAAAAAATTATTAGTTTTAAGGCACTATTAGGACTGTTTAAACCGGCAAAGAAGGTTAAGTATGCGAGTTGGGCAA
>CAXHHS010000956.1:0-3027 GCA_964015645.1 uncultured bacterium | reverse complement strand
CACTTCTTACACACACCCTTGCGGTTTACCCAAGCCGGAAATCAGCGCTGCTTTTTTCGCCGGGCCATCGGGAAACAGTCGGTAGATATCTTTGGTGGGAACGCCGCCGGTATTTTTGATGCGCCGTACGGTGGGAATTTGGCCTCTTTCGGCAAAATCGGATCGCATAAAGCGAATCACTTTCCAGTGCAGATCGGTTAGTTCGTAAATCCCTACGGATTCGGCCAATTCCTTTGCCATATCTTCGCTCCAATCATCCGGATTTACTAAAAATCCTTCTTCGTTTACTTCTACAGCTTTTCCTGCGAATGTTTGTGTTGACATGACTATGCCTCCTGTTTTATTGAATTTATTTGTTTGTTTTGATTTAAATTCGTGCCATTGGAATTCGCCATATTTTTGACAAATTCCAGCATAAAGACCAGGCCGCGTTTTACTTCCGGGTCTTTTAGTTCTCTAAATATTTCGCGGTAGGATACTTTCTCTTGCACCGCAATATCCATCTTTTGATAAAATCCCACCGCATTATTCATCGTGCTTAGCATTTGCGGCTGCGTTACATTTTTAACCGTGAGCAATATCGAGGCGATGTTTTCCCGCAGCAGCCGGACATCCTCAACTGAAAAAGAGGTGACGACGGTATCGACAATTTTGGCCGCTTCCTTCAAAAACTCGAAATACCCTTTGCGATCTAAAGTATTGAGTGTTTCCAATAACTCCGTGAACATCTGCTTGCCAAGTGGTTTCACATCGTTCATAAAATCGGTAACATTTTCCAGTTGATCCATTAATTGAGTGAAATTGCGCGTATTCCGAAGCAGCTTTTTGAGCAGGTAAACCAAATCATTGGCATCAAAGTGCGGAGAAATTTCTTCCAGTTCCGTAACTGCGGTTTGAAAAGCATCTTTGCCAATCAAAACCAACTCGTCTTTCAATTCCTGCATTTCGCGTTGTTTTCGCTGGTATTCCTGCATTTGCCCGGTTATAAAATCCAGTTTCTGGTGGATTTCCTGAAGTTGCGCTTCAAGATATTGTGTCTCCGAATATGTCGTTTCCATTACGCTACCCTCTTTTTTCCAGCCATATTCATTTGCGCTTCGATGGGGAGTTCTGCGCCTTTCAGCAACAGATTCCAATACACCCAACGAAACATCATTTTGCCCCAATGGTTCATTTTGGTTTCTTCCAGCAGGGAGAATGGCCCGACGCCCGGTAAGGGGAATTTGCCGGGCAGCGGCTCAACATCATAGTTGAAATCAATCAAAATACCTTTACCGAAGCCGGATTCAATAAAACAATTTGCGTGGCCGTCAAACCCATTAATTAGATCACGCCCTTCAATAGCTCTCAACAAATTTTCCTGTAGAATATCCGCTTCAAAATGGGCAACGGAGCCGGCTTTGGAGCTGGGTAAATCGGTAGCATCGCCAATGACAAAAATGTTGCCATGTTTTTTGGACTGTAGGGTTCCGGGGTCTGTGGGAATAAAATTCAGATCATCTCCCAGGCCGGAACGGGCGATTACTTCCGCGCCCATGTTGGTGGGAATGGTTACCAGTAGATCGTAAGAAATGTCTTTCTCATCCCAGGAGACGATTTTATTGCCGCCGCCGTCTACCCGCCCGGTGCTGAACTCTGTCGTCAAGCTGATATTTTTCTTTTCCAGAAATTGTCCTAAAAATTTTGCGGCAATCGGTTTGGTAAAAGCGCCGGGCAGGGGCGTTACATATTCAATATCCACTTTATCGCGAATGCCTTGCTCCGTAAACCACCAATCCGCTAAAAAGGCAAACTCCAATGGCGCTACCGGGCATTTAATGGGCATCTCGGTAATGTTGATAACCAGCTTGCCGCCTTTCCAATATTTAAGATGGTTGAAAAGCGCTGCGGCGCCATCAACTGTATAAAAATCAAAAATGTTTTCTCGCCAGCCGCCATCGAGCATTCCTTCGGTTTCTTCCGGTTGAATATCACTGCCGGTAGCAATAATTAAAAAATCATAGCTGAGCATTTTTCCGTTAGATAGCTTCACCTGGTTTTTGTCCGGTGAAATTATCTCAATGGGAGAAATAATCACTTCTACCCCGGTAGGGAAAAAATCTCTGCGTGGTTTTATTACATCGTCCTTTGTGTAGATGCCGAAGGGAATGAATAAAAATCCCGGTTGATAATAATGGGTTTCGCTTTGGTCGACAATTGTTATTTGCCATTCTCTATTATCCAGAATCGGCGCCAATTTGTTGACCATCATGGTACCGGCTGTACCGCCGCCAAGGATTAATAATCTTTTCATGACCAACCTCTGTTCGTTTATTTTACTTGATAAATGACTTTCTTAAGATTCTCGCATTGCGTCGCTCCCCGGTAAACAGCACACTCGCGGCAATTTTTTCTCCGGCAGCTTTCCGGGATGCCAGACTTCATGGTCCAGCATGGTTGCACAGCACCCAGGAAGGCAGCACAATGGTCTCTTTCTTCCGCAGAGCAAGGACGCATGCTCCAGCAAGGCATCAGGGCTAAGAGCCTTCGTATGCCCTCAATGTTCAATCCTTTTTCTTTAATTAAACGGCGAATGCAGCTAATCCAGCGAAGATCATCATCTGAAAAAATACGTTGCCCGCTGGGTGTTTTTTCCGTCAACAAAATTCCCTGGTGTTCATACATTCGAATGGTCTCAACGGAGATATTTAGTTTGCGGGCAATCTCTCCTATTTTGTAGTAGATTTTTCCTGATTCCAGTGCCATCATTTCCTTTTTTAAAAAATCTGTAAAAAAGATTCCTGCATTTTTTAATACAGGGTTTGGTCAAATCTTTTTTCTCATCCTGCACTTAGAATTGTTGCAACAAGTTTGCCATTTTTTCAACAAATCGATATATGTATATATATCAGTTAATTGGAAGGAAATAAATTGGAGAAATTTCAATGAAACCATGCCACAAAACTGTCATGTAAAATCAATAACTGGCGATAAGTTTCGGAAAACCAGAGAGTTATAGTGTGGAAAATTTGTGACCTGTGGATATTT
>CAXHHS010000955.1:0-3028 GCA_964015645.1 uncultured bacterium | reverse complement strand
CCAAAGCGCAAAGGGGAGCCATAACAGACGCGAATCCGGCACAAAAATCGAGGTTGCAATTTTTCGAACGCCGCCACCGCTTTCGCGGGTTAAATTTTTGTTCTTTTGTTTAAACCGAAATATTTTTTGGATTAAATACATCAACCGAAACGGATCCAGGGAGCCGCTGCGAATGACTTGAACATCGTCGGGGACATCCTGCTGAAGCGATTCATCATTGGAATAGAAATAACTGGGTTTAACGGTGAGAGCAGTAACGCGGTATGTTTGGTAATTGAAGTATTTTAAAAATTTCGTGATTCGCTGAACACCACCGCCGCCCATGGGAGGAAAATAATAGCTAATAAATACGAGGTGTTTTCTGCGATCTTCCAAATACTTAATTCCAAATAAATTTGTACTCGCCCGTGGTTTTTAACCGCAGAGGGTGCTGAGGAACACAGAGAAAAAACGGTTAATAAAAAATATATGGTTCGAAAAATTAGGGGCAGTGTTTTTTAATGTGGGCAATCAATGAATCTATATCCGATTCGCTGTTAACAAAATCCAACTCGTCGGCGGGAATTTCCAGAACGGTGAATTCTGCTTTCGCTCTTGCCATCCAGGCTTCGTACGCTTCGTTTAAATATTCGATGTAGCTCCGGGCAATCGTTTGCTCATAGTCCCGGCCCCGTAAACTGATGCGGTGCATCAGCGTCGGAACCGATGCTTTGAGGTAGAGAATCACATCCGGTTTGGGAAGAAACGGAACCATGTCGCGAAAAAGATCGCAGTAGCAGCTATAATCCCGGTCGTTGATATGGCCTTGCTCGTAGAGCGATTTCGCAAATATTTCCACATCTTCATAAATTGTGCGATCCTGAATTGCGTTGATGCCGGCATCATAGATTTCCTTTTGGCTGCGGAAGCGATGCGCCAAAAAATATATTTGAAGATTAAAACTCCAGCGAGTCATATCTTTATAAAAATCATCGAGATAGGGGTTGTCAATTACACTCTCGAAAAATGGTTCCCATCTTAAAAAATCGGCGAGTTTTTGCGTTACGGTTGTTTTTCCCACACCAATATTTCCGGCAATCCCAACGAGGTAGTTTTTCTTTTCCATGAAGCCCGCAGTGTTTTTAAAAGTCGTTAGCGTTTTTTATCAACCGCAAAAAAAATAGGTAGAATAAAATTGAGGGGTAATCTTACGAAAAAGGGGGGAGGAAGTCAAGTTTGTAGTTCAGCCTTCAGGCTGTAAAAAAAATGAGAACATACTAAAGGGTGAACCACGCACTATTTCTTAAATTCAAACCGTTCAATTACCTTAAAACTAACCGGCACTCCCTGAACCGTTCCGGGTTTATAACGATATTCCTGGAGCGTAATTCTGGCAGCTTCCGTAAAGGCATGACCATCGCTGCGCAATACCCGAAAATTAAGGATGCGGCCATCTTTACCTACCACAACTTCCAGCAATACCATACCTGCGGTCACATCGGTCATCGATTCCGGAAACTCGGCTTTTTTCTTTTGCAAATACTGCCGCCGCCCGCCATCCAAAAACGATTCGATAACCGGTTCATTAAAGCGGCTTGTGGATGTTGATTTCTGGTTTGAATGGTTGCCGTTTGTGCCAAGCGATTCCAAATCCGGCTCGGTATAAGATGCCGAAGGCGCAGAACCGAATGCGCCCGGGGTGCTGAGTCCCGCAAGTGCTAATGCATCTGCCGCTTCTTCATCCAAAAATCGCTGTTCTTCGTCAGTTACCTTTTCGGGGTCGATATCGGAATATCCTCCGGAAACGGTGGCATTGGTTGCAGCCGCAATTTCGGAATCGGCGGTAACGCCTTCCGGTGTCTCGGTCGATGCCAGGTTTTTGGATTCTATTTCTTTCTCCTGCCGCCCATTATCCTTTTCTACCCTTTGGGACGGCCCATTCAACCGGCTGCCGGTGGAATTTACAGCATCTTCGATGGATGCGCTCCTTTCCGGCGGCGTGTAGCTAAAAATCGCCTGCCCTGATTCTTGCGTATTGCTTGCGATACGAATGATCGAATCATTGTCATTCTCAGCTGTTTCTGATGATTGGCGGGAGGATGCGCGGGTACGCTTTTGTTCCTGGCTTCGAGAATCCACAATACTTTTATCTTTACGAGGCGCCGTTGATGAATGCTTTTGGGGTGATTCTTCGGCCATCGTTTCGGCAGTTTTATTCACTTTAATAACCGGGGGAGGAGATTTTGGCTGCTGGTTTTCCGTGTTATTGACTGCTTCCGCAGTTTTGATAACACCAGCATTCTCGGAAACGGATGAAGGCGATTTCGGTGATGGATCCTTGTCAGTATTTAACGGTTGCTCTTTCTTCACAACGTTAGAAGTAAGCGTCTGCGCTTGAGCGTTTGCATTATTCCCGTTAGAAGTAACCGGTTGCGCTTGAGAGTTTGCATTATTCGCCACCACTTCTTTGGGTGGTGAACTTGCAGCGCGTTTCACTGATGACTTTGCTTTGGAATCCGCCAAATTTTCTGTTTCAACGGGGCGAGACGGTTTCTTTTCTGGTTCTTTAGCGCTAAGATCAAAAAAATCCGCTAACTCAGTAGATGACGGTAAACGGTTTTTAGAACGATTCGTTGCCAGGTTCGCCTTTTGGGTTTTTATTGTTTCGCCGGGCTTTTGGGGCGTGGGTCGTTTGCCCTCCTTTTTCTTTACGCTTTTGCCAGCAATAGATTTTGCCGGGGGATTGCCGGTTGCCGTTTTCGCTGTGTTTTTGTTTACAATCGAATTTGAGGAAATCGCTTTTGTTGCTTTTTGGGTCACTTGCTTGTTCGCAACAGGTTTTAAGGAACTGCCCTTAGATTCTGTTTTCCCTGCGTTTTTGCTAACAATAGTTTTGGAAGTCGAGTTTGAAGTCTTTTTCTCCTCCGGCTGTTTATTGGCAACAAGTTTGGAAAGCGCTTTTTGAAGCGGGTTGGTTTTTAAAAAGGGGACAATGATAACCTCTGTCTCTTATACACATCTCCGAGCCCACGAGACTCCATTGCATCTC
>CAXHHS010000954.1:0-3033 GCA_964015645.1 uncultured bacterium | reverse complement strand
TCTACACCAAGAAGCTCGTCGGCAGCGTCAGATGTGTATAAGAGACAGTGCCAGCCCTTCCTCCCCGTTATTGGCGGAAGTGACGTCAAATTCGTTTTTCTGTAATTGATAGTCGATGACTTTGCAGAAATTAATATCATCGTCGATTAATAGAATTCGTTTCATCAATTTGATCCGGTTTTTGATTTAACCCTGCAATTATGATTCTAATGGGATTGTCAGAGCAAACTCAGTTCCCTGCTGCGGCTGGCTGTTTACTTCTATTTTCCACTGTCGATGATCGGCGATCCGTTTCACAATACTTAAGCCCAGGCCGGTGCCATTCTTTTTGGTGGTGTAGAAGGGTTTGAAAATTTTTTTCAGTTCCCTGGGTTTCATGCCCTTTCCCTGGTCTTTTATTGAAAGTCGCAGAACCGGTTGTTCCTCTTCGCTTCCCGGGGAATCTCCTGAATTTTCATTGCTTGAAGAAAGTTGGCCGGAAATAGAGATTTTTCCGGGCGTAGGCATCGCCTCAATAGCATTCAGCAGAATGTTTACCAATATCTGGCGCAAATCGTTGGGATCGCCTTTTATGATAACCGCCTGCTCTGGCAACACTTCTTCAATACGAATCCTCTCTTTCCGGGCGCGGCTGGCAAGGATCAGGCAGGTATTGCGCACAATATCCCGAACGTCGTATTGGGAATCGGGGCCTTTTTGCTTGCGGGCGAAGTTCAGGTAATTCTCCACCACAGTGCTCATGCGCTTGGTTTCCTGAATGAGAATTTGAAAGAATTCTCTTTTCTTGGTCTCCGGGGGAAGCTCATCATTTAATATCTCCACCGTCCCCCGGATTGTGCCCAACGGATTTCGCAGCTCATGGGCCAGGCTGGAGGTCAGTTCCCCGACCACTGCCAGGCGGTCGGAGAGGCGCAACTGTTCTTCTAAATCGGCTAATTCACCGGACTGCCGCTTTAATTTTTTCAGCGACTGTTCCAATTCCCGGGCAGTTTGTTGATACCGCTGCTTTTCATTTTTCTCTTTCTGCGCTTTTAAGCCGGTTAAGAAGCCGATGACATTGAACATCACGACTTGCATAAATCCCAGCACATTATGTTCGAAATCCCCGGTCCATTGCAGCATGATGTGCGGGGTAAAAATCAAACTCACCACAATTGCCGACCCCAGGCCGCCTTTAATGCCAAACTGAAACGCCCCGATCAGTATTGGGATAAAATAGCTTTGCATCAGTATCAGGTGAATATGGCCTTCCGACGGGGGGGTTCGCAAATGAAAGTGAGAGATACAGACAATCCAAAAGATAATCACTCCCAGCCAGAAGATGTCTTGTTTGGGCATTCTCAATACGGTTGTTTCTCCAATTTGACTGAAGAAAGTGTATAATATTCTACATCTCGATGCAAGGAAATTGTTAGGCACAATTGGCAGGCATCGGTGAGAAACTACAACTACTCCACGTGGAATTTGTGAGATCATTCTTCCACGATTAATTTTCCTCTCAACATACCCATGCCGCATTGGAAGCCGTATTCACCGGGTTTGTCCGGGGTAAATTCCACCGGAATCGTTTTAAAGGGCGTTAGATCGGCTTGTTGTTGAAAATCAGGGAAAAGAACCTGCTCCGAACAGGCGGCAGTCTCAGTGCGATAAAAATTCAGGCGCACCGGTTTGCCGGCTTGCACCACAATGACATCGGGAGAATAGCCGCCCTTGACGGTGATAAGAGTTTCCTGAATTCCGCCATTCGCGGTTTTAAGATGGGTAGCTTTTGCTTCCGAGAACCAGAAATACCAGGCAACAACGCCGGAAAGCGCTAACCCCAATATGGTTACTAAAATTTGATCGATAGCCATGATAATCTCCTAATTTTTTTATACCCGCCGCGGCAGAAGAAAGAATATACCAATCTTCCGCCGGGCGGGAGTGGGGAGGGGCATTGCGATTTATATAAATTTGGGCGCAAACCGCCGCAGGCGATTGGCGTTGGAAACTACGGTAACGGAACTAAAGGCCATTGCTGCCCCGGCAATCATGGGCGAGAGCAAGAGGCTAAAAAACGGGTACAAAATACCCGCGGCAACGGGAATACCCAGGCCGTTGTAAAAAAAGGCCCCGAAGAGGTTTTGCCGGATATTCTTCATGGTTGCTTTGGATAGCTGAATTGCCAGCACCACTCCTTTTAAACTGCCTTTGATAAGGGTGACGTCGGAAGCTTCGATTGCAACATCGGTGCCGGTGCCGATGGCCAGGCCGATATCCGCTTGCGCCAGCGCCGGGGCGTCGTTGATGCCGTCGCCGACCATGGCCACGATCTTACCTTCCTGCTGCAATTTTTGAACGTTAAATGCTTTGTCTTCCGGCAGCACTTCTGCCAGAACCCGGTCCACACCGACCTGCCGGGCAATGGCATCAGCAGTGCGTTTATTGTCGCCGGTCAGCATAATCACTTCCAGCCCCATATTCTTAAGCTGGGCGATGGCCCGTTGGGAATCGGGTTTGACCACATCGGCGACCGCGACAATCCCGGCGGACTTTCCATCCACGGCTAAAAACATAGGGGTTTTGCCCTCGTCGGCAAGCCGCTGGCTGTGTTGCTGCAAATCGGTATACTGGATAGATTTTTTCTGCATCATTTTTAAATTGCCCAGCGCCACCTGTTTGCCCTTCACGGTTGCCTCCACACCGTGGCCGGGAATGGCGTTAAAATTCTCCGGGTCGATTAGTTTGATAGAGCGATCCTCTGCACCGTGGATAATCGCTTCTCCCAACGGGTGTTCGGAGGCTTTCTCTACCGATGCGGCGTAAAAAAGCACGTCTTCCTCCGTAAACTCGTTTACCGGAATGACATCGGTAACGGATGGCTTACCTTCAGTAATCGTGCCGGTTTTGTCAAGAATGATAGCGTCTAATTTTTGGGCAGTTTCCAGCGCCTCCCCGCTGCGGATCAGGATGCCGTTTTCCGCGCCTTTGCCGACGCCGACCATCAAGGAGATGGGCGTTGCCAAACCGAGGGCGCAGGGGCAGGCGATGATC
>CAXHHS010000953.1:0-3036 GCA_964015645.1 uncultured bacterium | reverse complement strand
ATGATGCCTAAAATTTCGCTTTTACCGGTCATCAAATTCGCCCAACTGCGCGCGCTGATCAATCTTTTTTTATAGGAATGCAGCAAATAGCCGGTGGTCGGCAGGCTGTAAAAATCAATAGGAATCACCCCGACTACCCGTGCATCTTGCCGGGCGGTTTGAAAAGCAACATCTGCCCCGGAGCAAATTCCGGTAAGAATAA
Organism: uncultured bacterium; assembly: GCA_964015645.1. Lineage (GTDB taxonomy): Bacteria > Calditrichota > Calditrichia > RBG-13-44-9 > J075 > CAXHHS01. Next base: position 2,834 of record CAXHHS010000953.1, on the reverse strand, counting down.
ATTTTTTGATGCCGCGGGCATTCTGTAAAAACGCCATGGCGTCTTGTGTTTCCAAAACACTGCTCTCTTCGAACAGTAAATTATCAAGACGTTTTTCACTATCGCCAACGCCGGAAAAGTCGAAGCGAAAGGCCGCAATTCCAGCAGTTGCCAATTCCCGGGCAATTTTAACGTAAATACGATTTGGACCGACGCGATGCAGCAAACCGGAATTTAGGATAATTACAGCCGTTTGTGCAAAGCGGTTTTCGGTTTCACCCGGCTCGGAAAGAATGCCGACGAGACCCCTGTTTTTGCCAAAGTGGAATACTTTTTCACTCATCTTTTTTACACTTGAGTGTTACAATGTTCAACGAAACACCAAAACACAATATTTTTATGAGCTTCCTATCCAATTGATGATGGCGTTTAACGTTTCGTTCGGCATTAAAACTGAGTTCAATTCTTCGCCTTTTCGCCAGACTTTTGAATTTGGAACATGTTGCAGCGTGCAAGATGCACCCTGGCTTTCGAAACGCATTTTTAGCCGGTTATTCGCTTCAACCGCATCGCTTTCAATCAATAAAATTCGGTTTGCCGGTTTTGCTTCAACGTTAAGTAAATCTATGTTTTTAATGCTGTTATACATGCTTTTGGAAAACGGGAATCCTAAAATTTCCAATTGCTCGGAATACGCAATTTCTTCCGGAGGTTTTGGCAGCAAATCCTTTAACCATTGCTGATGGAATGTGGTGACTTCTTGCAAATACATTTCACCATCCACAACCGGGTCCCAAAGTACGGCTCGCTCAATTGTATTGGCGGCATCGTTACAAAGCACCGAAAGCGCTGCCCCAAGGCGAAGGCCGATCATTGAAATTTGCTGAATATCGCTGTAATCTTTTAACTCTTCTACCGCTGCGGCAATATCTTGCACCCAATGTTGAACGTTGCCAGCCTCCAACTCTCCGGCGGAATCCCCGGTGCCGAAAAAATCGAACCGTAAAACATGAAAACCGAAATCTGCTAACTTTACCGCTAACTGCCGGAGAGACCGGTGGGAGCGAATATATTCCTGCCCCAACGGGTTGCAAATAACGACGCCGCTTCGCCGATCTCGAGCGGCATACGGCGCATGATATACGCCAAACAATGATTTCGATTCGCCAAAGTAAAACGCTTCCATGACGTTGCTTTTACTGAAAAACTATTAAGGAAAGGCTGAGGCTGAGGCTAAGACGAAGGATTCATTTCCTCAGCCTTAGCCTCAGCCTTAGCCTCCGTTATTTATCTATTGTCGCAGCAATTTGCCCCAGGTTTTGCAACAAAATATCGCGCGGGGTAATTCTGCGGCCGGATTGTTTTTCGATTTGGGCAATCACTTTAATTGCCAGCAGGGAGTGGCCGCCGAGGTCGAAGAAGTTATCGTGAATACCAATATTTTCGTGACCCAAAACCGATTGCCAAATTTTTGCAATAAACTTTTCTGCCGGGGTTTGCGGCGGAACAAAATCTTCCGTGGAAAGATGCTGCTCACCGGGCACAGGCAGTGCTTTCCGGTCAACCTTGCCATTGGGAGTGTGCGGAAAGGCATCCAAAATCATAAAATCTGCCGGAATCATATAGTCGGGAAGTTTTGTGCGTAAGTATCGTCGCAGGTCGCTGATTTTTAATTGCTCGGCATAGTCGATAATGATATACGCCGTTAGCCGCTCATCTCCCAGCGCGTATTCTCTTACCACCACCACGCTTTGCTCTACCACCGGGTGCTCGTTCAAGATTGTTTCGATTTCGCCTAATTCAATCCGGTAGCCGCGAACTTTTACCTGGTGGTCGATGCGTTCCAGGTATTCAATATTACCATTGTGAAGAAACCTTGCCAGGTCGCCGGTTTTGTACAGTTTTTTGGAGAAAAACTTTGCCGGCAGCGTGTAAGCTCCTTTGTGAAGAGTGCCGTTTGGGTTTTCCCGCGCAGCGTTGTAAAAGGGGTTGGCGATAAAATACCGCTCCGTTAATTCCGGGCGATTCAGGTAACCGAAAGCCAGCCCATCGCCGCCGATATAAAGCTCGCCGGGCGCGCCAATCGGAACCGGCTGTAGATGACGATCCAAAATAAACATTTGCGTGTTCTGAACCGGGCGGCCGATGGAAATTCTTCGCTCGGCAGATTCGATTTTGAAAATACTCGACCAAATAGTTGTTTCCGTGGGGCCATACATGTTCCAGAGCGAATGGCCGCGTTTTAGCAAGGCCGCCGCCAAATCTTTCGGCAGCGCTTCCCCGCCGCAAAGAATTTTGAAGTTCGGATTTCCTTCCCAACCGACATCGATTAGCATTCGCCAGGTTGCCGGGGTTGCTTGCATGATGGTTGCCCCGGCATCGTAGGTTAATTTCGCCAGGCTAATACCATCCGCCGCGGTTTCCCGCGATGCAATAACCACTTTTGCCCCGGTAATAAGCGGCAAGTATAATTCCAATGCCGCAATATCAAACGAAAGGGTTGTTACAGCGAGCAGGGTATCTGCCTCCGAAATTCCGGGGTGTTTTTGCATCGTGGCAAGAAAGTTAACCAGCGCTTTTTGGCCAACTTCAACCCCTTTCGGTTTGCCGGTAGAACCGGACGTATAAATCACATACACGGGATTTTCCGAGGAGATGATATTGATTGGGTTCGAATCATTTTCCAGGGCGATTTTTTCCCACTCGGCATCCAGAAAAACTGCCGGCTCGGCAAAATGAAAATTGTCAAATACATCCTTTTGGGTCAAGATAAGGTTTACACCGGCATCTTTTAGCATAAAATTTAAGCGGTCCTCGGGAAATGCCGGATCTAACGGCACATAAGCGCCACCGGC
>CAXHHS010000952.1:0-3037 GCA_964015645.1 uncultured bacterium | reverse complement strand
TTCTCGAAAATCGGCCTTTATACATCAAAATTCAAAAAGTGCACGGTAGAGAAATAAGCTAAAAGATTATTGAAAGCTTTAAGTTTCTCAAATATATCATTTTCCTGGAAACTGGGTTTAATCGTAATTTCTCTACCGGATGTTTCCAGGATTACAGTTTCGCCGGGTTTTAAACCCAGCTTGCGAAGTAACTTTTTAGGAATGGATACTCTGCCAAATTTATCGATTTTTGAATACATGATCAATCCTTATTCGGCGAAAACTAACAAAAGAATCGGTGAATTTCAATAGTGAAAAACTACAAGAGGTTTGAACAGAAATACCCGGCGGCGCGGGAACTTTCTGGCTTTAGCCAATTTTACAATAATACTTGATTTGTATGGTTTGTATAGATATATTTGTTGTAACAACTTTCTGGGGCGTAGCATGAATGAGTTCAGTTTAGATAATTCGGTCGGTTTTATAATAAACAAAGTTGCAAAGTATTTTAAAAGTGAGTTGCACCGGCTATTTAAAGAAAACGGCTATCGACTAACACCGGAACACTGGGCGGTAATGAATCGCTTATGGGAGAAAGAAGGCTTATCGCAAAGCGAGATTGCCGAACTGACATTTAAAGATAAAGCAAATATAACCCGAATTTTGGATGTAATGGAAAAGAATAAATTAATTCGCCGTATGCCCCACGAAGGGGATCGAAGAAGCTATAGAATCTATCTTACGGAAACAGGAAGACAGTTAAAAACAGAATTAATTCCGTTTGCAATTCAAGTAAACCAAACGGCAACCAGCGGGTTAACGAAAGAAGAATTGGCGCAGCTTACAAATTTACTCAACAAAATTTCTTCCAATTTCAAATAAAAAAATTTTATTTATATAGTTGATATAACAAATTTAATTATAATAACTAAATTTGCAAGTAAATTTATCCCAAAGGAGAACTGTTCTATGAAAACTAAAATCCATGCGGTTTCAGCCACTATCGCATTTCTTATGATACTAATTTTTTTCGGCTCGACAATCATTGTTGAATTCGGAGGAGACCAGGCATCGATTGGCGTTGTGAAACGGTTTATTGTTTACGGACTCTTTTTGCTGGTTCCATCAATGATGGCAGCCGGAATTACCGGAAATATGATAACGCCCCAAAACAAGAGCCGGATTGTCCGCAATAAATTAAAAAGGCTGAAGGTGATAATACCGATTGGAATATTGATACTTATTCCCTGCGCGATTATTTTAGATAAAATGGCGACTTCAGGGAATTTTGGTGAGTTGTTCGTTGGAATTCAAGCATTGGAATTACTCGCCGGCGGAGTAAATATTTCCCTCCTCGGAATGAATATGCGTGACGGTTTTAAACTTTCCGGAAGGTTTAAACGAAACAAAACGGGCTCTTTTATCTACAACCAATGGGATTAAGCCAAAATCATTTGGCACTTGATATCAGGATTCCGGCGCGCGGATTAATGAAATTGTTCATGGAAAGCGTAGGGTTACCGCCGATGCTGCTTTGCGCTTCGCTAAATATTTTGACATGTCGCCGCAATTTTGGCTCAACCTGCAAATGGATTACGATTTGGATGTTGCCGAAGATGAATTGGGAGAGCGGCTCGATAAAGAAGTTCGAGTTTATGAACCGGCTGAATAGAGTTTAAACGTGGTGCGTGTTTCGTGACCTACCTTTATTACGTATCACGCATCACGTAACACGTCCCATGTTTTTAGCGAATCAAAACCATCTTCTTCATCGAGGAAAAATTGCCGGCTTCAATTCGATAAACATACACCCCGGAGCTTACCTGTCTACCAAATTGATCGCGGCCTTCCCAAACAACCGATTTTTCGCCGGGCTGCTGTGTTTCGTTTACCAATGTCTGTATTTTCTGGCCAAGCATGTCGTAGATTGTTAGCGTGACGGATGATGTTTGCGACAGCCGGTAGCGAATTGTGGTCGATGGATTAAAGGGGTTGGGGAAATTTTGCAGCAACTCGACTGTTTCCGGAATGGCGGCGGTTTCCGGGGTTTCGATACTGACCAGCGGCCCGGGAAAAAAATATTCCAGGGCAATATCCAGGTGCGCTCGCCAGCTTCCCCAACTATGGCCTTCGTGCCATTCTTCCCAATGGATTTTATAGTTTTTGCCGATTAAAATATCGCGCAACGCCCGGCCATCATTCAGAATGCTCGGCTCATAAGTTCCCCAATCCATATAAAAGCGGATGTTCTTTTCCGGCCCGTTGGCAACCATGTTAAATATCTCCATTCCGTTCGGCCAGTACGCCGGGGAAAATGGGCCGGATAATCCAAACACTTCCGGGTTATTGTAACAGATTTGAGTGGAAATCAACCCGCCGAATGAGACGCCGATCATCGCGCGGCTTTCCGGGTTGCGTTTGGTGCGCCAGCGTTCATCAATTGCCGGCATCAACTCATCGATGATAAATGTTTCGAATTGAGCGCTTTTGCTGAATGCATATTCGTTATTACGATCCACCGGCGGCACAAATACACCAATCAATGGCTGAATACGATTTTCAGCGATCAAATTATCGAATGTGTTTTTAGTGGATGCCAGCGCGAGATATTCCTGCCCATCGTGAAATAAAACAACCGGAAAACTATCGCTGCCTGCCGGATCGTAGGAGGGCGGTGTATAAATTCGAATTCGCCGGGAGTTGTTGAGTGTCGCGCTAAAAAAAGTCGTATCGTGAAGTGCGCCTTTCGGAATTTCCGGGTTAAATTCGATCTCCGGAGGATCGATATATTCCGGCATCGCCAGCTCCGAGTTGGGGCCAAATCCGCCGGAAACCTGCCGGGGGTTGCGCGGATCTAAAATCCAGTTAATGCCATTGATGACAAATTTATAATCTAATCGGGCGTCTATTTCAAAGATGGCTTCGCGGTACCAAAAATCGGTATCGGCCAGTCGCGTCATGGAAAATGCGGTTGGTTCCCAGCCGTTGGCATCGCCCGGCACAGTGATCGAAGTGCCGCTGCCACGATAGATAAAATAAACAACCGTATCTGATTCGA
>CAXHHS010000951.1:0-3037 GCA_964015645.1 uncultured bacterium | reverse complement strand
AAAGTGCTAAGTGACGAGGGCCGGGAGTGGGGAGATGTTACCATTCCGTATATTAATAAAAAACAAAAGATTGAGAAGATAATGGCCCGTACCATTTTACCGGATGGCAGCATCACACTGCTGGATAAATCCGGGATTTTCGAAAAGGAAGTATTTAAAACCAAAGGGTTTAAAGTTAAACAAAAATCATTTTCTTTACCGGCGGTATCTAATGATTGCATCATCGAGTATCACGTAAAATATCGCCTGCCAAGCTCGCCCAGCCGCTGGATAACTCAAAAAGATATTTACCTGCTAAACGGGGAGCTTGTTTGGAAATTTTATCGCGGCAGGGGATTAAGAGGGTACCAATATAGTTTGATTTCCGACATGGTGGCGCCAAATTACGTGATGCTGAATATGAACAGAACGCTAAAGGTTGAGCAGCGCCCTTCAATCAAAAAACCGGAGGAAGTGGTATTTATTATCGAAAACGTCGCGCCATTTATATCGGAACCACATTCGATGCCCGGCGACGCCTTAAAATCCCAGGTGCATTATTATTACAGCTCCTCCGAAACGCCGGAGGCTTTTTGGGGAGATATGAGCAGTTCCATGCGAGAAAATTTAGAAGTATTTACCAGCAAAAACAAACGCGTGCAGAAAGTAGTGGAAAGTTTTGACGAATTAAACGAGCAGAAAGCAAAAATAAAGACTGCGTATCATTGGCTTCAAGAGAATATCAAAAATGTATCTTATGAAGACGATAGTGATGATTATAAAGACAACAACCATCTTGATGACGTTTTAAAACGCGGTTATGGCAGCAGCAGCGATATAAACAAAGCATTTTATGATATGATGCGGGAAATGAATATCGATGCCAAACTGGTGTATGTTGTAGACCGCAGCGACAATCTATTTTACCAAAAAGCCAAATATTGGCAATTTGACCGCTCCCTGGTGGCAATCCCGGATAGTAGGGGCAGGTACAAATTTTACAATCCTAGTGCAAAGTATTTAACGTATGATGCAGTTCCGTGGTTTAACGAGGGCGTGCAGGCATTTGTGGTCGGCGCTTCGGTCAACCAATTTGAGAATATTCCTTTTTCCGGTTCGCGAAAGAATACAATGCTCCGCTTTCAAGAATTAACAATGGATAAGAATCTGCAAATAAGCGGAAAAATGTCCGAGAGATATAAAGGGCACTTTGGCCGCTCAATGCGATTCGCTTTAGCTGAATCATCCGAAAAGGATCAAATCAAATACCTGGAAGAAGGATTTGCCGAAGATTACGCTAATATGGAAGCCGATTCCTTTAATGTAGAAAACCTGGAAGATATTACCAAACCGATAAAAGTGAATTGTAATATTAAAGTTTCCACCCCCCTGCAAACTATGGGCAATCTTTTAATCCTGAAACCCTACGATTATTTTAGTGATGATGCCGATCCGTTTCAAACAACAGAGCGTAAATCCCCGGTTTTATTCGATTACGCCAGCGAAGTAACGGAAACGGTTAAATTTAACCTCTCCGCAGGCTGGCGAATTGAGTCGTTGCCAGCAGATACCGTTTTTACAAATGATATTGGAAGCTGCGAGTTGTATTTTCGCAGCTATATGGATGGTAAACTCTTAAACGTACAGCGGTTATTCAAAATAAAAAAACCGCTTTGGGATGCCACTTATTATAAAGCGGTTCAAAAGCTGTTTCAATCTCGCCAGGCATTTCAGGATATCGCAGTGGTGTTAAAACGGGATGAAGAGATTAAGGAATAATGCAATGTGTTAAGAAACTATATTGCTCAATTATCAACGGAAATAAAAAGATATTGCAATAATATCCTATTATTGGGATATTAGATAAGTCGAATTTATGATGAAAACTATTATTTGGGTAAAATCATCACTAAAAGATCTGAAAAAATTTCCTGAAAATGTGCAAGATGAAATTGGCTATATACTGTACCTGGCCCAAATAGGAGAACATCATCAAAATATCAAAGCATTAAAAGGATTTCCAGGTGTAATGGAAATTATAAGCGATTATGATACGGATACATATCGAGCTGTATAGGCGGCTAAATTAGGTGAAGATATATATGTACTTCATACATTTAAGAAAAAGTCTAAAAAAGGAATCAAGACTCCAAGAGAAGAAATAGAAGTTGTTAGGCAACGATTTAAAAAAGCACAGGAAATCGCAAGAAGTAGAAAGAAAAAGGGTCAATAAATGGAAGACTATATAATAAGTTCCGGAAATGTTTTTGAAGATATGGGATTACCTGAACCGGAGGAAAGATTAGCCAAGGCAAAACTTGCCGCCATAATAAATAAAATTATTAAGCAAAAAAAACTTACACAGAAAGAAGCGGCTAAAATTCTTGGTATAAATCAACCGAAAGTATCCGCCCTTAAAAATGGAAGGTTGAAAGGGTTTTCTATTGAGCGTTTATTTAATTTTTTGGAAGCTTTAGACCAGCACATTGAAATTACGATTACACATAAATCCAAGACAAAAGTAAAGCAAGGCATTAATATCGCTTATATATAATTGACAACATTTCTATCAAATATAATCGGCTAAAAATAGATAACCCCGATGGCATATCGGGGTTATCTTAGGAGGGGGAGGAAGGCAACGAGTTATTGCTCTTGTTGCTGAGTCTAATAAAAGCAACTTCCTCAATTATTTATATAAGGTAGATTACATTTCATGATTTTTCAGCAGCAGCTTCCACCGGCATTAGCGGCCATTTCCTGGGCGGGGCTGGCTGCCGGTTTGCAATCAAAGGGACCAAAATGTGTAGAGCGATCACCAATAACGCTAAAGTATTTTCCGAAGCGAGTTTCCTCAATCATGGAAGCAGTATTGCCGCAAACCAGCATCGGTTTTCCGGTGTAAAATAGATGATGGTCGTCTAACATAAATTGATGCGGTGAATCCGCCACGCCGCCGTTGTAAATCGCTACCTGGCCGTAATCTTCACAAATATCTTCCAATGAATCCAGTTTGAACGCGCGAATTGTCATTGAATAAAAATCGATCATACCGGCT
>CAXHHS010000950.1:0-3038 GCA_964015645.1 uncultured bacterium | reverse complement strand
GATTGTGGATGTGCGCGGCAACGGCGGCGGCAATGTTTCCCCGATGATTATCGAACGGCTGCGCCGGGAAGTCGCCATGATTACAATTGCGCGAAATACATCTCCCAGTGTTAATCCCGGTCAAATGCTTTACGGCCCGATGGTTGCGCTCATCGATGAGTTTTCCGCCTCCGATGGCGATTTATTTTCCTATCGTTTTAAAAAGCACCAGCTTGGCAAAACCATTGGGAAGCGCACCTGGGGCGGCGTTGTCGGCATTCGCGGCTCATTGCCGTTTGTGGATGGCGGCAGCCTTCGCAAACCGGAATTTTCTCGTTATGATGTGGAGGGGAAAGAATGGATTATCGAAGGCGTGGGCGTAGAGCCGGATATTTTTGTAGACAACGATCCATACAAAGAATTTACCGGTGAAGACCAGCAACTCAATCGTGCGATTGAAGAGATTTTGAAAGATTTGGAAACGCAAGAAAAATCGATCCCGCCGCCACCGCCGTTTCCGGAGCGATGATGGGAAGATAACAAACTTCGCAGGCATTTACCTGGAAAAGACCATCTTTCTCGATTGCACCCGGTTGCCAACGGATAGTTTATAGATATAAACGCCGCTGGCAACCGGTTTGCCGAAATCGTTCGTGCCATCCCATATTTTCGTCTATTGTCGCTTTAATTTTAACTTTAGCGCCAATGCCGCTTCGGTTCGACACTGTTCCCTCCAACTTAAACTTCACCCAATGATTGCCGTTCTCAGTATCGTTCCGAAACAACCGCCGGGCGCCGTTCGGGCCATCGATGTATAAATCGAGGTCGCCATCATTATCATAGTCTCCGGCAGAAGCGCCGCGATGGGTTAAATTTTCCGTTCAAAAATTCAGTTTGTGATAAGGCATAAGTTTTGCAAGCCATGCAACGTCGATTCTTTGAAATCAACCGATTGATGATATATCAACAAAACCCCCAACTGTTTTTTTCGTGAACGCTTTTCCACGAAAAAATGTGAGAAAAATTTATACTTTTATCAAATATCTAAGGAGAATAAGCGGATGATTTTTTTAGCCAAAAAGCAGGGATGTTTTTGGGTAGCGGGTTTGATAACACTGGCTATTTTAATGTGTAGTTGTACCCGGCAAACTGTAAAAACGCCTGTAGTGAAAAAACCACCGGTAAATATCGTTTTTTTTAACTCATTCGAAGCCCCTAAGGATACCATCAGTTGGTATTGGTCCGGGAAGCAAAGTTTCGTAAACGATGTTCCTCCCGGCGGTGGCCGGCAGTCTTTAAAAGTAGATGGCGACAATGTTTTGCCGGTTGGCTCGTTTATCTCCCGCCCGCTAAAGCATGGTGGATATTTTACTATTGAATGTTGGGGGAAAATTATCGATGTTGGGGGATATGTAGAATTATCGACAATTGCTAAACACGAAGTTGCCCAAACCGTACGGCTCAATGTATTGGAGCCGACCTGGACCCATCTAAAATCTCAAAAGATTTTATATTGTCCGCCCAATCATAGTTTAATGATGTCAATCAAAACCGGTTTTTATGCCGATGGCTCGATGCTGTTGGATTTGATTAAAGTAAAAAAAGTTGGTAAGGCAAAGCGCGCTTATACTTCAACATCCGGAAAACCTGCACCTCAGCAACCGAAAATCGCTAACCGGTAATGCGGTCATGTAATTGTAAATTTGATTAAAAATGCGAATTTCGCATGAAATTATATGCCAGGAGAATCAATAAGATTCTTGTCCTGGCTGCTAATCCTCGATATAATCATAATCTGTTGATCCCTGGTCATTCGTCATCTGCTTCAACCCAGATGCAACATGGATAGCGGCGATTATAATCACCGCATCCACGGTAGCGCCGATAAGGAAACCAGTCATTTGACCACTGCTTTTTAAGGTTTTGATCTCTATTTGGGAAACCTGTTCCAGCGGTATAAATATTCGATCACGATCGACTTTCAATTCGATATTCATTGTCTCTTCAACGACGGTATACTTCTCAAATTTACCTTTAATTTGATCTCCATCGATTGCTGTTATCAGTAATATGGTGCCGGGTTTCAATTGGGTATGATTCGCTTGTGTGCTATCAGTTGCTAATTCTTTTTGTGGATCTAAAATAGTTGTGGTCGTCGTTTTCTTCGCATCGCTAACGGCCCCGATTGATAATCCGATCAAACTGCAACCGGTGTTTAAAACTGCAAGTAAAATAAATCCGAAAATAAAATTGAAATTTCTCATGATAAATCAATCCTCTAATTTTTGATTTATCCTTCACTTTATCATTTCGACAGGCTTAACATTTGAAGTGTATACTTATCTCACCGTATTAATAGCATCTTGCGGCTTTCAGTATGCTCACCAGCCTCTATATTGTAGATGTATATTCCCGAACTCGCCATCATGCCAAACTGATCCAGGCCATCCCATATCACAGAATATTGCCCTGCGGTTTGTTTTTCATCAACTAATGTTCGCATTTCCTGTCCAAGAGTGTTGTAAATTTTAAGCATAACTCGGGTAGATTTTGTCAAAAAATATCGAATCGTAGTAGTCGGATTGAAGGGGTTGGGGAAGTTTTGAAAAAGTTTAAATTGTTCTGGATTTGGATCCGGTATCAAGTCAAAAGCAGTTAAAAGGTCATTTTGGAAAATGTAGAGGCCATCCCCACCATCCGCCACATAGACATAACTGCCGCTGATTGCAACGCCATAAGCATAACCGCCGGTATCATAAAATCCCGCTTCCACCGGGGTGCTGGGATCAGACGCATCGATGATGATGCGCAAACCGACCCAACTATCCGCCACATAGGCATAACTGCTGCTGACTGCAACGCCATTTGCATAACCGTCGGTATCATAAAATCCCGCTTCCACTGGGGTGCTGGGGTCTGACACATCGATGATGCGCAAACCGCTCCAGTGATCCGCCACATAGGCATAACTGCCGCTGATCGCAACGCCACCAGCCCCACCATTGGTATCATAAAATCCCGCTTCCACTGGGGTGCTGGGGTCTGACACATCGATGATG
>CAXHHS010000949.1:0-3039 GCA_964015645.1 uncultured bacterium | reverse complement strand
GATGCAATGGAGTCTCGTGGGCTCGGAGATGTGTATAAGAGACAGGAATTGAGATGGGAATGCAGATGGATATCGGCTAATTTTTGAAGATGCAGTGTTGTGCCCAAACTGGGTTGGCGAGTTGGTGGTTCCCCGGTTACATCTAAAATTCGCCGGGTCAGGTGTTTATCGATAAATGCCGGGATTTGCGACAGTAACTCTTGTGGCGAAGCGCCTTGCTGAAACAATAGGTAGGTTGCATAGTTGTTGCTACCCCAATTTGTGGTCAGCGTTTCTAGCCCGAAAATATCTTCGAGTGTTTTAAATGAAGCCAAATAGTCAAATTTGAAATGGGAGTTGTGCGGAACATTTTTTACCACACCAGTGACCTTCATTGGCCGTTCTTTTTCATAAGTGATGATTTTTCCGAGCGCGCCTTTGCTATCAAAAATCTTTTGGGCAATTTCTTCCGTAATCACAACCGTATTCGGTTCCTGCAAAGCGGTTTGCGGGTCGCCTTCGATAAAGGGAAGAGTGAACACATCAAAAATATTTGCTTCTGCCCAGAAGAGTCTGTTCTCAATAAATGTTTTATCCCCATATTGCAGAAATGATTGATAGTCGCTGCGGATACGCACCGAGGTTTCGATAATATCCGGAAAATCACTTTCCAGTAACGGCCCAATCGGGGGCGCAACTCGCGCCAGGTGCAGGCTTGATGTACCATCATTATTGAACCATTCCCGCGTAACACGGTGAACACGGTCAGCATTTTGGTGGTATTTGTCGTAGCTGAGTTCGTCGGCAACAAATAGAATGATCAATACGCAGCAACTGATTCCGATTGCTAATCCCAGGATGTTGATCAAAGAATAGGATTTGTATTTTAACAGGTTACGGATGGTGATTTTTAGATAGTTCTTGAACATGGAATACTCCTTTGCATAGCGCCCGGCGCTTAGCGCAAAAACGAATTTTTTTTATCGTTTTGCGTTTTGCACTATGCGCTCTGCGTTCAAGAACCATACCAATATTGTTTTTATTGAGGTTATGGTGCGAATTTAGTCAGTAGAAATCTTTGGAATGTCCGATGACAGAACATAAAGTGTTCGTTGGTGAACAAGTAAAATCTATGTGCTATTGATGTGATAGTGGAGGAATTATAAATCGAGATTCTCGAAAAAATCACTTGTCGGCTGGTATTTTAACTCACGCAAAGGCGCAGAGATGCAAAGATTCGCGAAGAAAACCATTTTCTTTTTATATTAAGAATCTTTGCGGCTCTGCGCCTTTGCGTGAAATTTGTGGTTAGCCAAATTCCAGTTTTTCCCGAATATCGTAATGTTGAGAGCGCTCATCAAATCGCTTTAAAACCTCGCGCGCTTTTGGGGGCACATAAGCGCGTTCATAATCGCCCCCGGCAAATTGCTTTACAGCCTCCCAGGATTCAAACCATATAATTGTGATAAACTCCACTTCGTCACCAATCGGGCGGCGAAACAACTGAATGCCGCGATAACCATTAACCTGTTTCGCAGAAATGCTAGGGAATATTTCCGTTTTCAATAATTTTTCATAGGCATCGGCATTCTCAGGCGTGGTCCAGCCATGCCAAATTCTCCCGATCATTTTTACCTCATATTCGAATGGGATGTAGTCGTTTCGCATTTGTTGCATTTAGCGCAAGCGCCTTCTTGCCTGGTAAATTGCCGAATAAATGTTCTACCGGAGTAGAGAATAGCAACTATGACAATCAATGCTGTTATTATTTCTTCAATCATCTTTTATTAAATTTAGGTACTGGTTAACCTCCCGGAGGTTCCAAGCTAAACCTGAAGTCAAAATATCCATAGAAATCCCCTAAGAAGTAATGGATAAGCTATATTTTAACCTCCGGGAGGTTTATGCTATTTAATGTTAAAAATTTATTACCCCAATCCTAAAAACAGACCACCTTGGTAAACGATGAATGAGCAAACATATGCCATCGCTGTCATGTAAATGACCATTAAAATTGGCCAGCGCCAGCTATTGGTTTCTCGTTTAACGACAGCAACGGTTGCCATACATTGACATGCTAACACAAAAAAGACCATCAAGGAAATAGCGACCAATGGTGTGTAAATAGGCTTGCCGGTCACCGGGTCTTTTTCATTTTGCAAAGCCTCTCGGAGGGATACTGATGTTTCATCACCACCCTCCACATTGTAAATTGTGGCGAGGGTGCTCACAAGAACTTCCCGGGCAGCGAACGACGTGATTAACCCAATGCCCAATTTCCAATCAAACCCCAACGGTTCAATCACCGGTTCAATTAACTGGCCGATTTGGCCGACATAACTTTGCCGGATTTGTTCACTAGAACGAACTGTATCGTTTTCCGCTGGTTTTGGGAAAGAGGCTAAAAACCACAGAACAATCGAAATGGCCAGGATAATTTTACCGGCATCGGTTACAAAAATTTTTGCTCGTTCAATCATCTGTAAAAAGATGCCGCGAAACGCCGGGATGCGATAGGTAGGCAGTTCCATCACAAACGGGGCAGCCGGAATTCGCTTCCGCAAAAAGGATTTAAAAACCAATCCCACGCCAACAGCAGCGAAAATCCCTAATAAATACATCGAAAGCAGTGTAATTCCGGCTAATGAAAAAACTCCCAGGATCGATACATCGGGAATGAATGCGCCGATCATCAAAATATAAACCGGCAGCCGGGCGCTGCAACTCATAAATGGTGCGATCATAATCGTTACCAATCGCTCCCGCCAATCCTGGATCGTACGGGTGGCCATAATTCCGGGGATGGCGCAGGCAAAAGAGGACATCAAGGGAATTACCGAGCGCCCGGATAATCCAATGCCTTTCATGAATCGATCTAAAATGAATGCCACGCGCGCCATGTAACCGCTGTCCTCCAGCAATGCCAAAAAGAAAAAGAGAAAGAGGATTTGTGGTAAAAATACCAGGATCGCGCCGACGCCGGCAATAGCGCCATCAACGATAAGGCTCTGCAAAATACCATCGGGCATTATGCGCGCGATTTGCGCACCACCCCAACTA
>CAXHHS010000948.1:0-3042 GCA_964015645.1 uncultured bacterium | reverse complement strand
ATGTTAGGGCAGCTTGTTCGCTCCTGGAATTTCCTGAATGCTCAAACCAACATTCAAAATTCGATCATTTGGGATGGACGGAATCAAGCCGGTGTACATGTTCAAAGTGGGATATATTTTTATGAGTTAACGGCCGGAACGCAAACTTCTTTAACGGGAAAGATGTTGTTGGTTCGTTAAGCGGAGAGTTAAAGGATCGAAGGTCAAAATTTATTTTGAAAAAAATTGCAAAATAAATTTTGCACTACGAACCATATTTTTTCCCTATCTCCTCCGCCGCTTGAATCTCCTGCTGCAATCGCGTGCGGCGAATGGCAAACCCTTTCTGAAGCTGCTTTAATTCCAGGCTGTATTCTTCGGGGGAGGCTTCCCGGCGGGCAAGTTCTTCTTTTAAATCACGAATGGAGAGTTCCTCGATAAAATCCAGGAATTGCAAGCGGTTTACGCGCGTTTTTTGCTGCGTGATCATCTGCCGTTCGGCATTACGGCGGGCAATTTCGCGGTCGATGGCGTCATCAACCACCTCGTTGCCCAAAAAGTGTTTTGCCCGGGGTTGCCGGGGATAGGCCGGGTTGCCAATCATTTGGTTTTCAAAATGCTGTTTCATCTGCGCCTTAATCCTTTCCGTAAAAACCCGATCTTCTTCCGTTTGATATATATAACCTGTTGTTGAATTCCACTCAAATGCACACTCGCGTTTGTCACCAAAAGTGTAATAACCAGAGATTAGAACCTCGTGGCGCAGCACTAACTGCGCAATTGTATATCCATTTGCAGCGCCGGTAATATATTCGGCGCCGTTTGCTTCTGCCGTAACCATCAGCCGTGCGTGGTTTGTTTCTCGTAACTCCGGTCCGTAAGCGTAAACGGAGGTTCGCTCTTGCGGCCCGTTTGCAGGGCTGCCGGTAAAATCGAAATTGGGCTGCTGTCTGCCATTTAAAAACCCATTTCCGGCAAGGGATTGGGCAGATGAGGCGATTTCTAACATCGCTTTCTCCGGCGAAAGACTTGCCCACAGCTTTCCGCTTACTCCGGCGCTTGCAGCACAGGCGGGATTCGTTAGATGCTCGCCGCCAATTTCCGCGATCACTTTACCGCGAATAGAGCCTTTGATAGCGATTTCGATCTCACAGCGCGCATCATATTTGGGCGGCAATTCCACTTCGTAAAGGGTATGTCCTTTGCCGGATATGCTGCCATCAAGCTGGATCAATCTCGCTCCACGGATTGTTAGTAACGCCACTTCCGAGGCATTTTTTCGCGAACCGCTCCCCAGGCGCGGCGAATCTTCAATCCGTATAATTCCCATATCTACCTCCGTGTGTGTACTGCTGCAAATATGTTCTTTTAAGATTCCCCGGGTGTGATTCCCAAAACGTTTTTTAGCGAAATAAATTTAAATTGACAATTTTGTATTCTTATCTATACATTTCTCAAAAATGTTCGATGAAAATTGTATATAAGGACCCTGCCCATGTTAAAGAAAATCCTGATTTTAACGTTTATGTTACTATTCGTCTCCGGATGCGAAAAAGTCGAGATAGAAGACTCAATCCGTTGGGTTACGATTGCAGATATCGAAAAAAGCCTGGAAAGCCAGCCGCCGATGAATATCGGATTTGACGTTGATGATACGGTATTGTTCTCTTCTGCCGGTTTTCATTACGGCCAGCGAAAATATTCACCGGGATCGTCAGAATTTATGCAATCGGAAGCATTTTGGGAAGAAATGAACAACGATCTCGATAAATTCAGTATGCCGAAAGAATGCGCGGAAAGACTGATCGAAATACACAAAAAGCGCGGCGACACCATCTACTTTATCACCGCCCGCCCTGCCACAAAAACCGAAACTCTTACTGATTATTTAGCGGATATATTCGCTCTCGAAAATCCCAACAAAGTGATTTTCACCGGCTTCAAACGCGGCGAAAATTTTAAAATCGAGCCAATCAAAAAACTCAATATTCAAATTTTCTATGGCGATTCCGATACGGATATTGAAGCGGCCCAGGCTTCGGGCAAACGCGCCATTCGCATTATACGCGCTGAGAACACCAAGTATAAACCACTTCCGGAATATGGTGCATTGGGAGAAGAGGTGCTGGTTGATTCGGGATATTAGCGTAATTCGTGGTTTCATTTCCCTAAAAAATCATGTAAATTTAGATTGCCGCGATTGATATAGGGGGAAATCATGCACATAGAATCCACATTCAATGCTATTAAATATTTTGTGACCGAAAACGGGATGGAAGTGCCCGCCATCAGCACTGAGCAGATGATCCAGGTAGATCGCATTGCGATGGAGCAAACCGGCCCCAACCTGTTTCAAATGATGGAAAATGCCGGGCGGAATTTAGCGGAGTTAGTGTTGCAAATTCACAGCCGCAAATGGGAGCGCACCACGGTGGTTGTTCTCGCTGGCAGCGGCGGCAATGGCGGCGGCGGAATTTGTGCAGCGCGGCATCTCGCTAACCGCAATATGGATGTGATGCTTTGTTTGGCAAAACCGGAGCATTTGACAGAAGTCGCCGCATTTCAACGAAAGGTGTTTCAATGGACATCGGGCACAGAGATATCGGCATCTGCTTTGAAAGATGTTTATCCTGATGTCATTATCGATGCTTTAATCGGCTATAATCTTGTGAATGTCCCCCATGGAATATTTGCCAAATTAATCGAATGGGCAAATGCCGCAAATGCCCCAACGCTTTCCCTGGATGTCCCTTCCGGTGTGGATGCGACGACGGGAGAAATTCTCGGCACGGCCATCACTCCCCAATGGACAATGACCTTAGCCCTGCCCAAAACCGGCCTGCTCCCCCCCAAAACCGGCGATCTTTGGTTAGCGGATATCGGCATTCCGGAAGAGGTTTACCGCCAGGTCGGCATCGATTATACCTGTCCCTTCGGCAAAAGATTTCGGGTTCCGCTCAACATCGATACTTAAATGCCGGAATAGGAGTGCAAAATTCATTTTGCAGAAAAACGCTCCTGGTGCACAATATATCTTGTACTCCTTCTCACCGGACATTCACA
>CAXHHS010000947.1:0-3044 GCA_964015645.1 uncultured bacterium | reverse complement strand
ACTTTAAAGGAAATGAGCAAAGTCGTACGAATTTATGCAAATGATGGCCGGCATTATGTTGAGAAAGATTCCACACTCCTTGAAATGGAAGAGATGGATGAGATGTATGGAAAACAAATACGTAAACTTATTTCTAAAAAGCTTAGCAAAATGGATGAGCCGGCATCGCCCGGCGTGCCGGATGTAATTGATGGCCTAACCGGAAGGCCACGCGGGCGGCGAAACACGGTCGAAGAATACCGGCAAACCATTTTAGACATGAAAGATGATGGAACTGGCTCCGCTGGTAAATATGCTTGTCCCGGAATGAATCTTTGCAGAATCGCTGCTTTTCAAGATTATGTAAGTGGAAGTAATAGTATCCGTTTATCGACAAACAACACCGGTAAAAAAATGAATTCGGAGTTATTGCATACAAGAAATTATTATTGCTGTCCTGATATTCAGGACATCGCAAATGATCTGGAAAAGCCTAATTCTAATTCAGCTCATGCCCGAATTTTTTGTTGTGCCAAAGGCAACAATTTACCCGGTATGATAGCAATGGTTTTAAACGTTTTGAACTTTCGATTAAAGCACGAAAGAATTCCGGCAGGCAATACCGACAAAGATAAATGGCTGATTAACATTGACTATTTTAATCACATTACCTGCCAAAACTCATACTTTACTTTGAATCGCTTATTTGGTGTTTTTGTTGATAAATTGAGCCAGCCATTCTCACAAGCAATTACCGAACTACCATTGCATACGATTCGTATTCTCCCTATTGGCGGAGTACAATCCGCAAGATTGTGGTATCAATACGCCTTTGCTTTATATGAATTTTTAAAAGAAGCCGGTTATTCGACCTTAAAATTTTTCTGGATGGATGAAAATCGTAAAAAGCATGATGCTTCTAAAATACCAGCTTTTAATGAAACGGTTCGAAAAGATTACCCGATTTTGCTCGTGATAAAGCTGCCAATGAAAAGAAACAAAGCTGGTGAAATTGATAATAGCATGTGTCGAATATGCGGCAGGCAAAAAACGCAGTTTGATTGTAGTGATTTTAGGGGTTGGGTTTAAAAAAATGAATACCAAATTTGAAAGACATTATTATATTTTCAAATGCCAATAAAGAGTCAAATAAAGCCACTCCTGCAAAAGATTATTATACCGGTTTACCAGTATTATGCATCGAGGGATCGGAGGTATCGTTATGGTTCTATTTCCGTTACAATAAACCCCGGTGTTTTTCACCCGGGTTTCTTTTTTAGTACCAAATTGCTTTTGAAACACCTTTCCGAAATGCCGTTAGCCAACTGTAGCTTTTTGGAATTAGGCGCCGGCAGCGGGTTAATTTCAGTTTTTGCAGCCGGTAAGGGCGCAAAGGTTACCGCTTCCGATATTAGCAAAACAGCGGTCGAGAATGTTCGTGAAAATGCGCAGCGCAATCGAGTTTCCGTGGCTGCAATCGTTTCCGATCTTTTCGAAAATATTCCCCTGCAAAAATTTGATATAATTGTCATCAACCCGCCATATTACCCCCAAAAACCCCGGAAGGAAAGCCAATACGCCTGGTTCTGCGGGGAAAACTTTGAGTATTTTCAGCGATTGTTTCCCCAGGTGCAGCAGTACGTAAATCGCCAGTCGGAGATAATTATGGTGCTATCGGAGGATTGTGATATAAACCGAATTCGACAGATTGCTTCCGAAAACAATTTTTCGATGGAACTGGTTTTAGAAAAAAAGGGCTGGTGGGAAACGAATTATATTTTTCGGATTTGTGTAGTGTAAACCTCCCGGATTAAATTCGATTACTTATCCTACTTCCCCTTTAACTCCTGCCACGCTTTATGCGCTCGTCGCAAATGCGGAATCGTAATCGAGCCGCCAACAACCAACCCGATAGACAGTGTCTCTTCCAATTCGGCGTCATCAACACCTTCTTCCTGGCAGCGAACTAAATGATAGGCTATGCAATCATCACAGCGCAATACCAGGGAAGCAACCAGGCCCAATAATTCTTTTGTTTTTACCGGCAAAGCGCCTTCCTGGTAAGCTTGATGGTCGAGGCTAAAAAACCGTTTTGTTGTTAATCCGGCGTTGTTTAAAACGATGTCATTTAATTCGGCTCTTTTTTCCCAAAATTCTTTGATATCTCCGGTCATGGTAGGCTTCCTTTGTTTTGTATGTTTAATAAGGCGAGATTGATTAAAAAGTAGGCAATAGGCAAATTTTTAGATTGCTTACTGCCTATTTGCCTACTGTTTACTGAGATATTGTAACCCCAATAATTCCAGCATCTTACTCACATCATTCGTTGGCAGTTCGCAGGCAAAGTTTTGGCAAACGTAGGCAGTTGCTTTATTTTCCAGGGCTGCCATCCATTTTGTAAACTCAGCGATAGTGGAGATCGGTGGCGCTTCCTGATCCGCCGGGCGAAACAGCAACACTTTGTTGGGAATAAACGATTGGTGAATGGTTTTAACCATTTTCCGGGTGTCCTCCGCATCGGGATTACCAGTGACTACCACTTCGTACGACGGTCCGCTGGCAAAGTCTAACGCCATCATCAAAACGGTGTGTCCGGCGGGGTAGCGGTTAACATTCCCGGAGAACGCTTTGCTAATTTGTTCCGCTTTTTCTTCGTAAATGGGTTTCCCGGTAATTCTACCCAGGCGCAACAAGTTAAACATCGCAGCAGAGTTGCCGGAGGGAATCGCGCCGTCATAAATTTCCTTTTTGCGGATCAACAATTTTTCGGCATCATCCGCGGTAAAAAAGAAACCGTGATTTTCTTCATCCCAAAAATGGTTTAACAAGTCATCATTCAACTCCAATGCAGCTTGCAAATAGTTGACTTCGAACGTTGTTTCATACAGTTCGATTAATCCCCAAATAAAAAAAGCGTAATCATCGAGATAGCCGTTAATAGCAACTTCTTCCTCGCGAAAGTCTTCCTCTTCATCCAGACCAGCTTCGGAGGTGCGTGGTGACGGAGAGACGCGAGGGCGAGCCGCTGATCTGCCTGGCCGACGTCCACAAGGCCTACGGCGAGA
>CAXHHS010000946.1:0-3049 GCA_964015645.1 uncultured bacterium | reverse complement strand
TAATAATCCCGTTTTCAGCGATACATAACGATCCAGAATCTTTGAATCCCGAATCGGTACAACCAGAACCTGCTCTTTGTTGAAGCCTAACCGCTTATTTTTCATAAAATCGATCTGCTGATAAATAATGATGGTTCCGCCAATCAACGCGATGGAAACGATAAATTGAAACACAACCAATCCCCGCCGGAAAAACAATGGTGTTTTATTCGCCGCCTCGATTTTTCCTTTTAAGATGCGCACCGGTTGAAATGCCGAAAGCATCAATGCAGGATAACTTCCGGAGACAATGCCAACCAGGAGCGTAATTCCAACTAAACTCAGTAAAAACAAAATATTATTGACATAAATAAACTCAAGTTTTTTTTCGATGATTCCATTAAAAAACGGAAGTATCATTTCCACAATCATTAACGCCAACACAAACGAGAGCAGCGCCATTAAAATCGATTCGCCCAGGAACTGAAAAATTAGTTGCAGGCGTTCCGCACCAACCACTTTGCGCAATCCAACTTCTTTGGCGCGGGTGGCAGACCGCGCTGTACTCAAATTCATAAAATTGACACAGGCGATGAGAAGGATTGCGATGGCAACAACAATAAACAGGTAAATATAGCCGATTTTAACCCCGCCGGGTAAATCATTTCCCTTGGGATTTAGGTGAATTTCGGTCAAAGGCTGCAAGTTGGGAATTAAAGATATGCCGCGCGCTTTTACGGATTCCGGTATCTTGCTATCAATTGCTTCAATGATTTTGGTTTCCAGTTCCGCCACGGCAACTGACTGCGGCAAGAGGAAATAACTATAAAAGGGGTTAAACATCCAGCTTTCCAGGTCATCGCCCATGATGGTTTCCAGCGAAATAAAGGATGCGAGAAAATCGAACTGCAAATGCGAGGTTGCCGGAAGCGAACGCACAACGCCGGTTATCGTATATTCCTGCTCATTTTCCAGTTTGATTGATTGTCCCAGGGGATTTTTATCTCCAAAATATTTGCGAGCCATCTCTTCCGATAAAACAACAGAAAATGGATTGGACAGCGCGCTTTTCACATCACCGTTGATTAAGGGAAATGTGAACATCTCAAAAACAGGTGCATCGGCGTAAAAGAAACGATCCTCATAAAATTTCTTCTCGCCCACACTTACCAAAACTTCCGGACTCATTGTAGGGCAAAAACGTACGGCGTTTTCGATTTCGGGGAAACTGCTTTGCAGGTACGGCGCCATTGGTGCAGAAGACAGCGCATTGCGAAATTCCCCATTCGGGGTTACAAAATTGATATTCAATCGATAAATCTGCTCGGCATTTTGATGAAACCGGTCATAGCTTAATTCTTGCCTCACATACAGCAAAATTAAGATACAGCAAGCCATTCCCGTTGCTAACCCAAGAATATTGATAGAAGAATAGGTTTTGTATTTCCTTAAATTTCGGAGGGCAATTTTGAGGTAATTTTTGAACATTAATTCTCCTTGCAAAGCGCATGGCGCAGAGAGCATAGCGCTTCATTAACGCTTTGCGCTATGCTCTCTGCACTTTGCGTTTATTCATAGCGCAACGCATCCACC
This sequence comes from uncultured bacterium, assembly GCA_964015645.1. GTDB lineage: Bacteria > Calditrichota > Calditrichia > RBG-13-44-9 > J075 > CAXHHS01. The sequence goes on along the minus strand of CAXHHS010000946.1, from coordinate 1,477 downwards.
GGGTTGGAAAGCGCCGCTTTGACTGCCTGGTAACTTACAGTAAAAAGGGCAATTAGCAATGCCAGCGCTCCGGCGAAGATAAAGACATCAATTCCGATGCTAATATGGTAGGCAAACTCTTGCAGCCATTGGTTCATCAAAAAATAGGAGATGGGACAGGCTATAATCCCCGCGATGAATATCAGTTTAATGAAATCTTTTGACATCAACCCGATGATGTTAGAAATGGAAGCACCCATTACCTTTCGTACGCCAATTTCTTTGGTACGTTGTTCGGCAGTAAAAGAGGCAAGGCCGAATAAACCGAGGCAGGCAATGAAAACCGCCAAGAGTGAAAAGTAAGAAAAAATTTCACCCAACCGCTCTTCGCTTTCGTAAAGGCTGTGAAGACGCTCATCTAAAAACTCGTATTCAAAAGGATAATCCGGCCGGAAATCATGCCATTTATCTTGTAAAAATGCCAGGGTTCCGGCAACATCTTCCGAACGGATACGCACGGTTACATTCCAATTATTATGGCTCGTAATTACCAAAATAAGCGGTACAATTTCGTTATGCAGCGATTCAAAATGAAAGTTTTTCACCACGCCGACCACATAACCATTACGGCCTCCGTAGAGAAGTTGTTTGCCAATGGCTTCATCATTTCGCCAGCCTAATTTGGCCACGGCTGCTTCATTCAGGATAAATGCGGAACTGTCATCGGTGGCATATTCCCGGGAGAAGTTACGCCCGGCGGCCAATTCCAACTGGTAGGTTTCCAAAAATCCATAATCGACCCCCACAACTGCCAGGCGAAAGGTGAGGGGTTTTGGTTCTCCACCCTCCAGGGTTCGCCCGCTCCAACTATCCGCCAACCGGCCGGAGGGAATCCGCTTGGAAGTTCCCATGCTGATAATATTCGGATGCTGTGTTAATTGCGCTCTTACTGATTCGGTGTTTTCCAAAATATACTGGCTGGTTGGCAGAACCACAACGTGGTCTTTGTTGAACCCTAACTTTTTACTGCGGAAAAACTCCATTTGCTGATAGACGATTCCCATACTAATAATCAGCGCAATCGAAATTGTAAATTGGCTAATCACCAGTATTTTTCGTAACGTTGAGGCATGGCCACTGGCCCCGGAATTGGATTTTCCTTTTAATACAACAACCGGGCGAAAAGCGGAAAGAAAAAACGCCGGATAGCTGCCGGAAATGATACCCACCAGTAGCGTTAGCCCCAACAACCCGAATCCGAGTAATGGTTTACTAATTATTTCCAGGGCTAATTCTTTTCCGGAAAAATCATTAAATAACGGCAGCGCCAATTCAATAAGCGCAATTGAGATCAGCATCGCAATTAGCGAAATAAAAATCGATTCGCCCAAAAACTGTTTAATCAACTGCCAGCGGTAGGCGCCTAATACTTTTCGCATGCCAATTTCGTTGGCGCGACGGGCGGAGCGAGCGGTCGCCAAATTCATAAAATTGATGC
>CAXHHS010000945.1:0-3049 GCA_964015645.1 uncultured bacterium | reverse complement strand
AAATAAATCTCGCCGGAAGCCCGCCGGGATCGGGAGAGCCTTCTCCAATTAGAAAAGCGGACCAAACATAATTTTGGGATGAAATAATCGTGATAATACAAAGTGGAATCAAAAATAACAAACTGCCGGTTAGGTTTACCCAGGCTTTCTGTTTTTCGGAGAGTTTGATATAGAATACATCGACCCGAACATGCCGTTCATGCTTTAGCGTAAATCCCGCCGCTAATAAAAAGATGAAGGCAAATAAATGCCATTCCAATTCCTGCACGGCGACCATGCTTTCTTGCAGGAAATAGCGCGTAAACACATCAAAACAAACGACCAATACCAATGCGGTTGTTAACCAGGAAACACCGTTGCCGATTTTTTCGTTTAGCCTATCCGCAAAATTGATGTAGTGTTGTAAAAATTTCATTTTCGACCTTTTTCAAATTGGCGAAAGCCAGAAGAAGGTAGCTATTTGCAATGAATTTTCGAAAGGGTATTTTTAACCGAGGAGTAGTCTAAAATTTACCGGTCGGTTTTAGGACGAGTGATTCCCAATCGCCGCATCATTTTAAGAAGGTTGGAATGATTGGCAATACCCAACGCCTGGGCGGTTTTGGTGATGTGCCAGTTGTTTTGTTCCAGGTGGTAGCGGAGAATTTGGCGTTCCGCATCTTGCTTAAGTTCCTGAAATGTTTGGGTTTGAGACGCATCGTCTGGTAATCGAAGCGAATATACCTGCTGATCCGGCTGCTGTAAATCCGCCAATCCCGCTGCCTGAATATCGGATGGAATATGCTCTGGTGATAATTCGTCCCCATCACATTGAATAACCATTCGTTCTACGATATTTTCTAATTCCCGAATATTATTTTTTGCCCAATCATAAGATTGCAAAATCGTTATCGTCTCTGCGCGAATCTCTTTTTTCGCGATGCCAAAGCGCTCGCAAATGCGTTCGACAAAATAATAGGTGAGCGGAACCACATCCTCGATTCGATCTCGAAGCGGCGGCACTTCGATTAGATGGGTGCAAATACGGTAATACAAATCCTGCCGAAAATTCCCTTTTTCCATTTCTTCTGCTAGATTACGATGGGTGGCGGCGATTACCCTTGCATCTACTTTAATGACTTTTCCCTCGCCGCCCAGGCGGGTTATTTCGTTTTCTTGCAACACCCGCAGTAATTTTGCCTGGATCGGTTGGGGCATATCGCCAATTTCGTCCAATAATAATGTACCGCCATCCGCTACCTGGAACTTGCCTTTAGTCGTTTTAATCGCACCGGAAAAAGCACCTTTTTCGTGCCCGAATAATTCGCTTTCCACGAGGTTTTCCGGAAGCGCGGCACAGTTAACGGCTAAAAACGATTTTTTAGCACGAGCGCTTAATTGATGAATTTCCCGGGCAACCAGTTCTTTACCGGTGCCGCTTTCTCCAACAATTAAAACATTGCTTGGCACCATGGCGATTTTGGCAATTTGGCGGCGCAGTTTTTCGGTGGCTGCGCTTACGCCAACCAGGAGCGAATCCTGGCGGGCTGCGCGCCGTAAAGAGCGTATTTCCAATATGTTGCGGCGATGATCCAGGGCGTTTTCAATTACCCGGATTAGCTGTTCCATTTTAATTTCTTCTTTATCAAAAAAGTTAAACGCGCCCAATTGAACTGCTTGAACACAAGATTGAAAACTGCCTTTAGCGGTGTACACAATTACCGGAATATCGTCAAAACCGTCTCTTTTTATTCTATCGAGCGTTTCGATTCCGTCCATAACGGGCATTTCGAGGTCTAAGATTACCACATCGATATCTTCTTTCGCTAACATTTCAATCGCTTCCTTGCCGTTGGCAGCGGTTAATACCTCAAAACCGGATTTGCGTTTGATGTCGTATGCAAACGTGTCTCTCATAAAAGGGATGTCATCGACAAGAAGGATTGTTGCCATTGATGCCTCTAATTTTGTTTAACTTTCGATGGTTTATACTCCGGCAGCGTTATTTTGACGGTTGTTCCCTGGTTTACTTCACTCTCGATGGCGACACGCCCGTTAAAACTTTCGATAATCCGTTTTACGTTTGCCAACCCGATTCCGGTTCCATGCGATTTGGTGGTGATTGGTGTGGTAAATAATCGCTGTAAAATGTCTTCCGATATCCCGGAGCCATTATCCTGCCAAATAATAATTACCTGCCCATCGGAGGTTTCGGATTTTACGGAAATCTTTCCCTTTCCGTTTATCGCCTCAATGGAATTGCGCAAGATATTTTCGAAGGCGCGCCGAAGTTGAATTGAATCCGCTTCTACGTGCGGATTGGCTTTATCTAATTTGGTATGATAGCGAATGTTGCCATTGCTGGAAAATTGATAATTTTTGAGCAATGCTTCAATCAATTCATTTACATGAATATCGCTTAAATGAATTGTTGGCCGTAATCGTGAGTAACCGCGGGCAAGATTTTCAAGGTATTCCAAACTTTCCATCACGGTGGTTTTACGTTCCTGGAAATATTTTAACAATTCGTCAGGTTCTTCCTGGCTTACTTCCTCCCAATGTTGCATTACGTGGCGAATGGGTATAAAACCGTTTTTGATGTCATGGTTTACCTGTCGGGCAATATCGGCAAAAGCCGCCTTTTGCTCTGCTGCGGATAATTCCACCAAACTCTGTCTAAGCCGTTTTACCATCTCCTGTAATTTTCGGCTTAAAATACCAACTTCATCAAAGCCGCCGGCGTCAAAATCCACATCCAATTTATCCAGCGAAAGCGATTCCGCAGTATTAGAAAGCCGTTTAAGCCGCCGGGTTACAAGGTAGGTGAGAAATAAAGAAAGCGCTATTGTAATAATAATCGTAACAATATTAGCAAAAATTGTCGATTGATCTAATTCCGCTAACAGCCGGATTAACTCTGTGCGCGGGTGCAGCAAAAAAATTGGCATATTTACCAGGGTTGTGTCTAACAAAAACGGTTTATCAATTTTTTTACCGGCATATTCAAGGTCATTCATTATTAAAGACTGTCTCTTATACACATCTCCGAGCCCACGAGACTCCATTGCAT
>CAXHHS010000944.1:0-3053 GCA_964015645.1 uncultured bacterium | reverse complement strand
CTCGTGGGCTCGGAATGTGTATAAGAGACAGACTTTTATATTCTGCCGTAATGTTTCAAATATAGAAAGACTTCAAATGTCTAAGCCCTCGAAAATATCACACTCATTATTAGCGGCTTATATTTCGCAAACCATTGACTCTGATTTATTATCACGTATCGAAACGATAAAAAAAATTGACCCGGTTTATGAAATACTCTTCTGGTTAATTGATGAAGCAAAACGCCCGGCTTCCGCGAGCAACGAGCTAAAACTACCGGGGAATCCATGTTTTTACGAAACGCCCGACCTGTTATTACTTCACTTGTTTTCCGGGAATGCGATTGCAGCAACTAAACAATTTTTTATCAAAATTTTGATGTCCAATACCAGGTTTTATCAACGGTTGATGAGTAAATTGGCGAAAATCACCTCCGGCACACTTTTGACCACTATGCCGAAAATCAACCGTGAGCAAATTCGGATAAAAACGGATGAGGAATTATTGGCACAGTATGTTTTTTAGCGAAAAAAAATTTCCTTCCCAATCGCTTGCAAATTCACCTACTTTTTATAAAATTGTTGGCTCGAAATTAACCTCCCGGCGGTTTTGAGCCTCCGGGAGGTTTATGGAAACCTTTGTTGCAAGAACAGACAATTTTATGACGGACGACACCAAAATCGGCGGCCCGGGCAGCGGGCAATTTCCGCAAACCCAGTGGTCCGCAATTATTGCTGCCGGCAGCGATAATCAAAGCGAGCGCACTCGCGCGTTTGATGTGCTGGTTGCCGCTTACTGGAAACCGGTGTATAAATACATTCGCATTAAATGGAACAAATCCAACGAGGATGCCAAAGACCTTACCCAGGGATTTTTTACCAAAGCAATGGAAAAAGACTTTTTTGTGGGGTATGATCCTGCCAAAGCGCGCTTTCGCACATTTTTACGAACCTGCCTGGATGGTTACATCGCGAACGAAAAAAAAGCCAGCGAGCGCCTCAAACGCGGGGGCAATACCAAACCGGTATCACTTGATTTTGAAAGCGCCGACGGCGAATTACGGCAAGCGGAGTTGCCGGATCATGAAGCGTCATTGGATGATTATTTCGACAAAGAATGGCTGCGAAGTCTTTTCGGCATCGCGATTGAGGAGTTGCAAATTGTTTGCGAGGCCAAAAACAAATCCGTTCATTTTGAAATTTTCCGGCAGTACGATCTTACCGCAAATGAGGCCGGTGAAAAAATTTCTTATGATATGCTTTCCGCTCAATTTGATCTTCCGGTAACGCAAATCACTAATTATCTTGCATTTACGCGGCGAGAATTTCGCCGGATCGTATTGGAAAAGCTGCGCGAAATCACTATCAATGACGATGAATTTCGCAGCGAAGCCCGCCTGGTATTGGGAGTTACCCCGGAATGAATTGGCTTTCCGACAATGTTCTAAATCGATTAAAAGAAGTTGCCGACTTGCCGGATTTAACCGGCACTAAATATAATCTCATTCGCAAAATTGCCAGCGGTGGAATGGGAAGTATCTTTTTGGTGGAAGATACTGCCTTAAATCGCAACGCTGCATTAAAGGTGTTGAATATTCCCGATCCTTCCGGAGAATTGTCGCAGCGAATGTTGAGCGAGGCAAAAATTATTGCCCAACTGGAACATCCCGGTATTGTTCCGGTACATGATGCCGGCACACTGCCGGACGAGCGGATTTTTTATACGATGAAATTTTTACAGGGCAGCCGCCTGGATCAGCATATTATAAAAACCGATTCGTTAACCGAGCGGTTGCGGATCTTTCAGAAGATATGCCAGGCAATCGCCTTTGCCCACTCCCGTGGTGTTATTCATCGCGATTTGAAGCCGGGAAATATTATCGTTGGCGAATTTGGGGAAGTGCTGGTAATGGATTGGGGAATCGCGAAAGTATTAAATACGAAAAATCGTAAAGTCGAACCCATTGCCCTACAAAAAGTCACTTCAAGTTCAAACAATACTCGCGAAACCGCTCCACAAACTGGAGCTGCTCATAACACGCTTTCCGGTACGATTATGGGAACACCGGCGTACATGTCGCCGGAACAAGCGGCAGGAAAAGTTGAGGAGGTTGATGAACGCAGTGATATTTACGCCCTCGGCGTCATTCTAAAAACATTAACGACGGATACTTTGCATCCACGCGAAAATTCAAATCGAAAAACCGCCTCCAAAATTCCGAAGCAGCTAAAAGCAATTTATCAAAAAGCAACAGCGCCTGAGAAAACCTCCCGATATGCAACAGCAGTGGATTTAACTGATGATGTCGAACGATTTCTGTTAGGCGAATCGGTTTCTGCCTACCGGGAAAGTGTTTTCGAATCCTTAAACCGCTGGATTAAAAAACATAATTTTATTGTTATCCTGGTACTAACCTATGTCATCATCCGGTTTTTAGTGTATTTTCTGTATCGATTGTAAAGGATTTTCAAAAACTGTTTAATGGAAGAATAGCAAGATAAATAAAACAGTTTAACGGAAAGGAGATTAAAATGTCCAAGCTTTTATTAGGTGTAATTTTAGGCGCTGTATTGGGTCTTGTTGATGGCCTTACGTCGTTATTCACACCGGAAGCGCGCCCTATGATTATGACGATTTTAATGGGTTCGACATTTAAAGGATTGGTTGCCGGGGTCATTATCGGATTTTTTGCTCGCAAAGTGGATTCATTGCCCTGGGGAATTATTTTCGGTTTGCTGATTGCCGTTTTGGTGAGTTTGCCATTTGCTCTCGCTACCGATCCAACTACCGGAAATACTTACTTCTGGGAAATTATGATTCCCGGCTCGCTGGTTGGGCTTATTTTGGGATATGCGACGCAAAAATATGGTATGAGAACAGCAAGTGTTAAAGGATAAAAGGAAAGCGGCGTCTATTTACGAAGAAGAGTGTTTCAAAATCGGGAGCTAATTATGCATTCATCAATAACCGCAACAATGGGTTTATTCAAGTTAAACGAAAGATTGGTGTTAAAAGCGCTGGCCGACCTTTCCGATGAAGACACCCTAAAAACTGTCTCTTATACACATCTGAC
>CAXHHS010000943.1:0-3065 GCA_964015645.1 uncultured bacterium | reverse complement strand
TATTTGAAAGAACAATTTCCCCACAGCAAAATTGCCGCTGCGGAAGCGCTGCAATGCCCCACTTTGCTGCTAAACGGTTATGGCGGTCATCGCATCGAAGGCATCGGCGATAAACACGTGCCCTGGATTCACAATGTGCGCAATACCGATATGGTCATCGCGGTAGATGATAACAATTGCATGAATTTGTTACGCCTTTTAAATGAACCGGCCGGTCAGGAATATTTGGCGAAATCCGGTTTATCGGATGCGGAAATTGAATCGCTACCGTTGCTGGGAATTTCCGGAATCGGCAATTTAATCGCCGCGATTAAATTTGCACGCTATTATGAATTAACGGAAGAAGATGTTGTTTTTACTGTATTTACGGATTCAATGGAGCTGTATTCCAGCCGGATTGAAGAACTGCGAGCGGAATTCGGGGAATACAATTCCGCACTGGCAATGCGTGATCATCACCGTTACCTGCTCGGCCTCGCAACTGATAATATGCTGGAATTTTCTTACTACGACCGCAAACGCATTCATAATCTAAAATACTTTACCTGGGTTGAACAGCAGGGTAGGGAAGTGGAGGAACTAAATGCGCAATGGTACGACTATCCGAATTATTGGAAGGAACTACGAGAGCAGGTGGATGAGATTGATGAGTTGATCCGAATGTTTAATGAGAAAGTTGATTTACATACCTGAATAGAATAGTTCATATGAAACTGTCTTTAAAAGCTATCATTGCGCCGGAAAAAATTACCCATTATCTTCTAAAGCGACAGTTTAAGAACGATAAATCCCGATTTTTACGTAAGGCGGGTTATACAGCAGAAAAATGGGAAAACTTGAACGTGACTTACGGAAACAAATTTTAACTTTGGATGCAAAATTAACAGAAAATACAGAGTATGGAAGTATGTATGAAATTCGCGGTAAACTAACTGGGCCAAATGGAACAGGACTCAAAGTTGTAACAATTTGGATGATGGATGATATTACTTATCAGACTAAATTTATTACCCTTTATCCAGATAAGGAAGCTTAATCATGCCCTATAAACTTTTCAGCCAAATTGCTTTAAAAGAAGATATTCCTAAATATAAACTTCATCAAGGGGATATAGCGACAATTGTAGAACGGCATCCAGGTGCAGAAGGTAATGAAGATGGTTATTCGATTGAAGTGTTTACTGCTATTGGGCAAACAATAGCAGTATTGGTTGTCAAAGCGTCCCAGATTGAGCCACTAAACGAAAGTGAAATTCTACATGTGAGACAATTAGCGTAAGATATTCGCTATCCTAAAAATATCAAATGGATGAACACGGAGCCACGAACAATGAACGAAACCCTCAAACTCGCCCAATCATTAGAATCGGAAGTTGCCCAATTTTTAAGAGATATTATTGCTATTCCTTCTTTAAGCGCGGAAGAAGGCCCGGTAATTCAACGAATTAAAACCGAAATGGAAAAAATCGGCTTTGAAGAAACCCGCATCGATGGCCTTGGCAACCTGATGGGCCGAATCGGTAACGGCCCGCGCGTGGTTGTGATTGACAGCCACTGTGATACTGTGGATGTCGGCAATCCCGACCTCTGGAAGGTCGATCCTTTCAAAGGTGATTTTCGTGATGGTATTATTTATGGCCGCGGCGCCTGCGATTTAAAAGGCGGCCTTTCCAGTTCTGTTTACGCTGGTAAAATCCTGAAGCAAATTGGAGTTCCCGATGATGTAACGCTGTGGGTATCCTGCACTGTCCAGGAAGAAGATTGCGACGGCCTTTGCTGGAAATACATCATCGAAGAAGAAAATTTTCGCCCGGACGTGGTATTGCTCACCGAGCCGACCAATTGCAATATCTATCGCGGCCAGCGCGGGCGAATGGAAATCAAAGTGAAAACCGAAGGCCTTTCCTGCCACGGCTCTGCCCCGGAACGCGGCGTTAACGCCATCTATAAAATGGCGCCAATCATTAAGGAAATTGAAGAATTAAATACTCGCCTTAAAGATGATCCATTTTTAGGAAAAGGAACGGTAACAATTAGTGACGTGCAATCTACTTCGCCATCTTTATGCGCAGTAGCTGATTCTTGCACTATCCATCTCGACCGCCGCCTTACCGCCGGAGAAACCATTGATACCGCACTGGATGAAATTCGTACTCTGCCATCTTTCCAGGAAGCAGAGGCAAGGGTGTGGCTGGCGGAATATTGTCGTGCAAGTTACACCGGAAAAAAATATCCAATGGAAGCCTATTTCCCCACCTGGGTGTTAGCGGAAGATCATCCTTTTTTAACAACTGCTGTTCAAAGTTATCAAGCGCTTTTTGACACCGATCCATTAGTGGATAAATGGACATTTTCTACCAATGGCATTGCCACAATGGGGTTGCATAACATCCCAACCTTTGGCTTTGGCCCCGGAAAAGAGGAACACGCCCACAGCCCTTACGAACAGATTACAACCGATCATTTGGTGAAAGCAATGGCATTTTACGCTGAGTTTGTAAGACGATTTTAAATTTGCAAGTGATCTAAAGTTAAAAGTGTCTAAAGTTCAATTCTTAATTTTAGATCACTTTTCCCGAGGGGATACTGTTAAGTAAGCCACTTTCAACTTCAACTTAAGTTACTTGCGCATTTGCAACTCTTCTTGTAATTTATTCACACGATAAATGATATTTATTCGCCATCAACGGATCATCTTTGAAAAGAAAAAATCCCGTTAAATGAATCGGGGGAAATACCGATATATTTACGATGCCCAGTAGAGTTAATACGAGTAATATAAACGAAAGCGATTATGGATTTTGCACTTTGGTATACCACAGGCATCTTGGTGATTTTAACGGTATTTCTCATCAAAGAATGGATTGAAATAGAAATCGTTCTGTTTGCCGCTTTAATACTGCTGGTGATTGGAGACGTTATCTCCTTAAGGGATGCCTTTGCCGGTTTTTCCAACGAGGGAATGTTGACTATTGCATTGATGTTTGTGATTGCCGGGGCTTTGAACAATTCCGGTATTTTGCGGCAACTAAACCCGGTTATTTTGGGCGGGCAGGTTCATTCAAC
>CAXHHS010000942.1:0-3066 GCA_964015645.1 uncultured bacterium | reverse complement strand
CCGGGGCAGCGGCGGATGCGTTTACGCTTTTTGAGCGCTTTGAAGAAAAGCTGGAAAATTATAGCGGAAACCTTACCAAAGCCGCGGTGGAATTAGCGAAAGATTGGCGCACTGATCGCTATTTGCGCCGGCTGGAAGCGATGTTAGCAGTCGCCAATTCGTCATCCGCGTTAATTATTTCCGGTAATGGCGATGTGCTGGAACCGGACGATCAAATTTTAGCCATCGGTTCCGGCGGCCCATTTGCAATGGCCGCAGCCCGCGCTTTAAAATTCCATTCCGATTTATCCGCCGAGGAAATTGTTAAAAAATCTCTCGGAATTGCGGCGGATATCTGCATTTACACCAATCACAACATCAACATTCAAACACTGTAAAAACAATTACTTGAATACAGGAGTTGACCAATGGGTCGAAGTTTAAAAGAATACACCCCTCGACAAATCGTAGAAGAATTGGATAAATATATTATCGGCCAGCACGATGCCAAACGCTCGGTCGCGATTGCTTTGCGAAATCGCTGGCGGCGGCAGCAGGTGGAAGGCAGCCTGCGCGACGAAATTATGCCCAACAACATTATTTTGATTGGCCCCACCGGCGTTGGCAAAACGGAAATTTCCCGCCGGCTGGCAAAGCTGGCCAATGCCCCTTTCGTAAAAGTGGAAGCATCCAAATTTACCGAAGTCGGCTACGTTGGCCGCGATGTGGAAAGTATGATCCGCGATTTAGTAGACATCGCCGTAAACCTGGTGCGGGAAGAAAAACAAGCAGCGGTTCAAGACAAGGCCAGGGAGTTGGCTATCGAAAGATTATTGGATATTTTAATTCCTCCCCCGGCACCGGGCAAAACCAGCTTTACCCCGGTCCCAGCAGGCACAGAACCCGAGGATTCCCCTGAGGCCAAATACCAGAGAACTCGCGCCAAATTTCGCCAAAAGCTAATCAAAGGCGAACTCGATGACCGTTCCGTAGAAATCACCTCCCAGGTAGACAACATGCCGACTATGCAAATATTCTCCCCCGGCGGCCTGGAGGAAATGGGCATTAACATGCAGGAGCTATTCGGCAACTTTATGCCAAAAAAGGAGAAAAAACGCCAGGTAAACGTTCCGGAAGCGCTGCAAATTTTAACCCAGCAGGAAGCGCAAAAATTGATCGATATGGAAGAAGTGGTGCAAGCGGCCATTCAGCGAGTGCAGCACTCCGGTATCGTTTTTTTAGATGAGATTGATAAAATTGCCAACTCCGGCTCCAAACACGGGCCGGATGTTTCCCGTGAAGGCGTGCAACGCGACTTGCTGCCGGTGGTGGAAGGCACTACCGTGGTAACCAAATACGGCATGGTGAAAACCGATCATATTTTATTTATCGCTTCCGGAGCATTTCATGTCGCCAAACCATCGGATTTGATCCCGGAATTGCAAGGCCGTTTCCCGATCCGGGTGGAGTTGCAAAGTTTATCGACAGAAGATTTTGTCAAAATTTTAACCGAACCGCAAAATGCGCTGACCAAACAATACACCGCACTGTTGGGAACGGAAAAGATCGATCTCAAATTTTCCGGCGACGCCATTCAAGTCATTGCGGAAATGGCCAGCCATGTAAATTCAAAAGCGGAAAACATTGGTGCGCGGCGGCTACACACCATTTTATCGACGCTTCTGGAAGACCTCCTGTTCGATGCCCCGGAAGTTAAAAGCAACAAAATTGAGATCACCGGTGAGTTTGTTAATGAAAAACTTCAGAATATTATTCAGGACGAAGATTTACAGAAGTTTATTCTTTGATATGGGTTATGGCTGTATTTGAATCCTCGTTTGTATTTCTATTCTGCGGAGTAATTTACAGTTTGATTTTGGCAAATATTGAAGTAAATTGCCAAAAAGAGAATTGAGAAATGATTGCGACATTAGACAAATTTGGTAGAATCATTATCCCCAAAAAAGTCCGGGAACAACTTGGTATCACATTCGAAACCAGCCTCAATATAGAAGAAGATGGAAAACGCATTATCATTGAGCCAATCCAGGCGGAAGAAGCATTAGTAGAAAGAGATGGAATTCTTATTTTTACCGGAAAACTTCAAGGAGAGATCGATCAATTTCTTGTTGATGACAGGAAGCAAAGAATAAATAATCTCCTTGTAGAAGGGTAAAATTGAGAACGCTATTCGATAGTTCAGTATTAGTTGCAGCCTGCGTAGAAGCACACCCCAAACACCAATCAGCACTCTCATGGCTCAAACGAGCAAAGAATAAAGAAATAGAATACATTGTTGCCGCACATTCATTAGCGGAAATCTATAGCGTATTAACCCGTGCTCCTTTTAAACCACGTATTTTTCCCTCTATAGCTCAAAAACTTATTGAACAGAATATTAAAGTAGATGCGAAAATTATATCTTTATCGGAGAGAGAGTATTTCCGAGTAATTAAAAATATGGTTCAATTAGGGCTTAAAGGAGGCATCGTTTATGATGCAATAATTGTTGAGTGTGCCCGGAAGTCAAAATCGGATGAGATTATTACATCCAATATCAAAGACTTTTCCAGGTTAATCCCGGATGATTCAATTAAAATTGTAACTTTATGAAAGCTAAATAATATTGGCTATATAGCAAATAGTAAATTCTGCTTTTTCCGTCGAAAAAAAATGGAGAATTCCAGCTATGTCCTTCCCCCCTCCCTTTTACCGCTGGCGGCCGCATCCCTGGCATGGGTTAGAGATTGGGCCAAATCCGCCCCAAATCGTTCATGGTTATATTGAAATGACGCCGTTTGATCTCGTCAAATATGAGATTGACAAAACCACTGGCTATTTACGCGTCGACCGTCCACAGCGTAGTTCATCCCAACCGCCATCGTTGTATGGGTTTATCCCGCGTACGTATTGTGGCCGGCGAGTTGGAGCGCTCTCGCCAAAGGCAAATCGCGGTGATGGCGATCCGTTGGATATTTGTGTCTTCAGCGAACGGCCAATCGATCGTTCGGAAACGATTTTGGATGCCCGGGTTGTCGGCGGGCTGCAAGCGGTGGATGGCGGGGAAGCGGATGATAAGAGTATCGC
>CAXHHS010000941.1:0-3067 GCA_964015645.1 uncultured bacterium | reverse complement strand
TAAGGAAATGGCTGCGCCAAGAAAGCAAATTAAAGCGCAAATAGAAGATAAGCAGTTGAAGTTGTTTTAATACGAATCGTGAGTTGGATGAATTTTAGTTTTTAGCCACAGATTTACACCGATACACACGGATTTATGTTGCAACTTTATATGGCTGAATGGCTTCTATCTCTTTTTCTTCCAACTGTTGTGCCATATACAAATCCCAACGCAATTGAAGGTTCATCCAAAAACCGGCTGACATTCCAAAAAACCTGGCAAGCCGCAACGCAGTACTTGGTGTTATTCCACGCCGGCCATTTACAACCTCGTTGATACGTTGATACGGCACATCAATAGCGGTGGCCAATTCGCGTTGGCTAATACCCATAGGAGTTAAGAATTCTTTTAACAACATTTCCCCCGGGTGAGTTGGAGGGCGATGAGTTGGTACACGGATCATAAATACTTTATCTTTTTACAGTTGTTTAGTAATAATCCACAATTTCTACCAGATCAGGCGCTAATTCAGCCAAACGAAACAGTATAGCATGGAACCCATGCTAATGCAATTTATCTTTTCTTTCCTGTTCTATTGCTTTGGCCTACTCTTCCTACTCTTATAATCTAAAATTCCAACCTCTAATATATCTACCCAAGCAAATGACAAGCTCCATTTTTGTAAGCTATCTTAATATTACCCAATTTCTCCCTTGAATGCCCTCCATACAATCTTTAACATAATTCGAGCAAGTAATATTGGGAGACATATCATGCGTTTCATCTTCGGTGTATTTTTGATTTGGGTTGTACTGCAAACTAGTGTATGGGGACAGCAGCGTTTTTATAAAATCTATTTTAGCGAAGAAGGCATCTACAAAATTACCGGCCAGGAATTGGCGGACGCCGGCGCCGCCATTTCGCAAATTCAGCCGCAAACCATTCAGCTATTTTCCGATGGCCAGCGAATTATACCTTACTCCACGCTCGATCCGCTGCCGGAATTGCAAGAAGTCGCCATCACCGTTGTAGATGGCGGCGATGGACAGTTAGATCCGGCAGACTATATTCTATTTTATGGCCTTCCGCTAAACCGGTTCGAATGGGATGATGCGGAAGAAGAATATATCTACATCAGTAATCCCTATTCTACGGAGGCCAGCTATTGGCTGCGCTGGAATGTCGAGAATGGAAAGCGCATTATCAGCAAAGACGGCACACCGGTTAGCGGCGTTGATCTTCCCTGGGACTCATTCCAGGATCGCCTGCGATTGGAAGAAGATAATGTTAACGCTCTCAACTCCGGCCTCGATTGGACCTGGAACCTTTTCGGAAAAAACAACTTTTTTACCCATCACTTCGATTTGCCGGGTGCTACCGGCAGCGAGGCGGAAATTACTGCCCGGCTTTCGCGATTCGATTTATATTTTAATTTATTTCCCACCGGCCACATGAGCCTGTCCATCAACAACGAATCAATCGGCAGCACCCGGCGGAGCCAAACTTTTACTGCCACAACGTCGATTCAAGAAACCGCCAACACTATTTCCGTCGATTACATTCCATCGGTTCCGGAAGACACCCTGCAACAAAGCGGTTTCGATTGGATGAATGTTGTTTATGATCGCAGTACGGTTTTAGCAGGCAATGAACTGAAAGTCTATTTCGAAAAATTTAACGGTGTTGCGCTCATTATTTACAAGAATCGGAATACTATAGAACCAATCGACGTTTTTGACATCAGCGATCCCGCCAATGTTGTCCGGGTTGAAGTCGCGGATACATTTCTTTTTGAAGAAAGATTTGAGGATGAAAACAAACTTTACTTTTTCCGGAAAGCGGATTTCGCCCGTTCCGTCTCACGCATTGAGGCGGCAGAAAGAGACCTTTTCGCTGCCACAGATGGCGCGGATTATTTGGTAATTGCCCATCGCCAAATGGCATCTGCCGTAGAGCCGTTAAAAATGCACCGGGAAACCCATAACGGATTTACAGCGAAAATCGTTTTAACCGAGGATATTTTCAATGAATTTGGCTTTGGCCGCCCGGATCCCACTGCCATTCGAAACTTTATTCGATTTGCCCATGAAAATTGGAATCCCCAGCCGCAATTTATTGTGCTGGCCGGCAATGGGTATTTTGATTATCGCAATATCACCGGTAGGTTCCCGCAGAATTGGGTGCCGCCGTTCGAGATCAGTGGCAGCAGTGACATCGCCTCGCGAGCCGTGGATGATTTTTTCGTCGATATTGAATTTAGCAGTTCCGGCAGTTTTCACCGAATTAAACCGCAAATCCCAATTGGGCGGCTGCCAGGCGATACCGCGGAAGAAATTGCCAATATCGCAGAAAAAATTATCGCCAGCGAAACCGATTTTGAACCAGGTTTATGGCGATTAAACGCGTTGCTAATTGCAGATGACCAGTTTGCTCCCGGCAGTGAAAATGGATGGGTTTTTCTAGAGCAAACTGAAGATTTTTCAAAAAACACACTGCCGGATCGATTACGAACTTTTAAACTTTATGAATCGGATTTCCCATTCGTTGGTGATGAAAAGCCTGATGCAACTCAAAAATTAATTCGCAAGCTTAATGAAGGCAACCGGGCAATGGTGTTTTCTGGCTATGGTAGCCATCAGCAATGGACGCATGAAAATTTGCTTAATTTTGAAAGAGATTTAGCTACAATTCAAAATGAGCGTAGAACGTCGCTTTTTATGGGATTTTCAAATTTATACAGCTATGATGACCGCACTACCGGCATCCTGCAAAATTTGTTAAAGCGGAATAATACCGGGGTTAACGCAACCATTGTACCGAACCGGCCAGCTTTCTTCTTCAGGAGCAATCGTATTTTAACCTTGTTCTGGACTCGTATTTTTGAAGAGGCGAACGGATTTGTCGGAACCGCATTAATGTTAGCCAAAAACGGCCTCAATAGCGATCAAAAATACCACTTGTTGGGCGATCCGGCAACTAATATTAGCTTGCCGGAAGAACGCGTCCAAATTACTTCAATCCAGCCGGGTACCTTGCAAGCGCGCAGCCTGATGCAAATTCAAGGACAAATTACCGGCCACGCGCCGGG
>CAXHHS010000940.1:0-3074 GCA_964015645.1 uncultured bacterium | reverse complement strand
GTCTCGTGGGCTCGGAGATGTGTATAAGAGACAGATGTTGAACTTAGTACCCGGGTCGCCTCTCGCCCGTTCGATTATCAATTTGGGCGAATGCGCGGTGTGCTGGATTCAATGTACTCATTATTTGGCATCACCCGGCAGGTGCTAAAAGACGCCGGGCCGGAAATTGCCGAAACGCATGATTCCCTGGGAGTTTTAGCAATCCAAATTTTAAATGAAGGCATCGCTCCTTTCACGAACACCTGGCATCATCGATTAGCATCTCACGAGCAACACCGGCCGGAGGATAAAACTCCCCTGGCACACGAGCGTGATTGGGAGCTGTTCGAAGAGATGCACAACGACTTAACAAAACTGCAAGCCGGCGTGCAGCAATACCTGGAAGCGCTGGCTAAAATTGCCGGGGTGAATGAAAGTGAAAAAAAATCATAACGCGGAAAATACCATGCACAAAAATATCCGAATGTTACTTATATTCGTAATAATATTTTTCGCTATCATATCTCAACAGGCACAGTCGCAATTGCCGGAAATGGTTGAAAAAAGTTTCCCATTTACAAATCACTTAGAACGCTATCGTTCGTTACCGGATACGATTGAAGTTGACGAGCAGTTGATAAATGCCGGAGCTTTTTTTCAAATGGCGATTCAAAGTATTTTACAGATTGCAAATCATAATGCCAGTAATGAACTCTCATCTGATTGGTTTGCTCCCGATACATTATATCCAAAAATCACCTTAAGCCAGGCAACCTATGGCCGGATGATTGAAAAAGAAGACTATTTAAACTTTTTCCAAACGCTGTTGAGCAAGTATCCGAATGGGACCACTCTGCCAGCTAATTTTACTTTTCGCGACAACGAATACCGGTTTATCGATGCGGTTTACCTCGCCACCCACATTCTGCGATTTTACAAGGCGTTTCACTATCTTCCTTCTACTGTCGATCCGAAAATCACCTCACCGGAAGGTCTTTTCCCCTGGTCTATACCGGATGGAAAGCAAAAATTTATTGGCGCGATTCAGAATCGCGAAGGTTGGGATTATTGGAAGAATAATGAGTTTTACGGGGCCAGTGCGATGGATTACGAAATGTACGCGCTGGCAAAGGAAATCATACAAACCGAAACAGACGTTTACCAGGCAGGTCTTTTGATTTACGATTGGGTGCATGATCTATATAATCAAACACCTTATGGTTTGGTGTTTGATGTTGAAAACCTGTTCGGTCACTTGAACAATTCCTATGAGAGTATCCGAAATATGCAGGGAACCAGCGGTACACCGATGCTGCCAAAAACAGGATTATACCCGGCAGCCGGTATCCCGCATGGCTATGATATTCGGGCGTATGGCGGCGCAGTTTATGTGGAAGGATTTAGCTGGTTTAATGCAGAAGTCCATGCCCCCTATGGCTCTGATATAAACGAAAACAACTTTTTTCTGTTTGAAGAAGAAGGCCCGTTGCCTCATCATCCCAATGCGATTGCACTTTCCGACAGCCACGCTGTAGTTAAAGCGACCGCGGAGATTATAACACTTGATGCTGAAACAACAGAAATGCGAGCGTTTTGGATTAATCCGGCAGATGTTAGCAATTATGGCGCGGAAACCATTGTGCAAACTGCCCTAGATGGCGATTTTAACACCATTGTTTTAACCGTCAAAACGTTTGTCGGCCGCCTCTATTTTGATACCGGGAATGGCGGCGATAACATCGGTTATGATGCACTTGCTCAACTACTGCCCGCCGCCCAAAATGCCGGTATAAAACTACTGGCCGCCTTCAATACTTTAAGCGATTATGAGATGCATAAAGCCACAGAATGGGGCCAGCGTTACCTGGAATTATTACCTTTCAGTAATTTACCGTATAACGAATTTTTTATTTCGCCCTGCATTAGTGAATACCGTAGCTACTTAAGACATCTTATCCAATCGCTCTATCTCAATTATGAAATTGATGGTCTTGTGCTGGCGCGTAATTATGTCATCTATGATGGCTGGAAAAACACCCAATGTAACGTGTCCCCCAACGATATCGCACAAGATACCTGGTTAGCGAGTTTTATCAATAATCTTGCCGCGTATGCCAAATCGTTACGGCCCACAAGAGAGATATATTTCCTGACAGCTCCGCTGATCGGTATGAATGGCGATCAAAATGATGATTTAACTGATGACGCCGCTCCCGATCTACTTAGTGCTAAACACTTTGACGGCATTATACTGACAATAAACGGACTTTCTTGGTTAACAAACGGTTTTGCATACCCGCTTCCTGCCGGTGAAGCTTTGGTACAATCTATCGTAATGTACCAGCAAGCGACAACCTTGCCAATCCATATTGTAGCGCATTTAAGTAAAGAGTGGCAATATCCTCCGGAGTTTTACCGCGGGCTTGCACGGCAGTATAAATCGCAAGGGCTGAGAGGGGTCTTCCTGGTATCGCAAAACTCGGCAGAAGGAGAGGTTGGCAGCGCCTTTGTGCAGCAACATTATGGAAAGCTGAAAAATATTAAATTTTTATCTTCACCACCTATGCTGTCGGATATCACCGGTGGAATATTACTGGAAAATCCGTCGATTCCCGGGGAAGTATCCCTGCACCAAAATTTCCCCAATCCCTTTAATCCCTCGACGACAATTACATTTGAGTTGCCCAAAAGCAAGTTTGTAGAGTTGGAAATATTCGATGTAATCGGTCAGAAAATCACTACGCTGGTTTCCGGTAAACTCAATTCCGGGATACATCAAATTTCATTTAAACCAGACGGCCTTACATCCGGAATTTATTTTTATCGTCTGACAGATGGCGACCTGAACTTAGTAAAGAAAATGATTTTGATTCGCTAACTAAAGAATACAATGAAATACCTGGCAACCATTCTCCTGATTTTTTTATGTAGCTGCGAGAGCAAAGAGCCACTTGATTCTTCGAAAGCGGAAAATCCCGTAGCTCAGCCTATTTTTCCCAACGAAGCGCCCGGCGATTGGCTATTAGCCCACGTCGATGTCGAAACCACCGGTTTAGTGCCGGGATTTCACGAGATGATCGACATTGGTATTGTAA
>CAXHHS010000939.1:0-3077 GCA_964015645.1 uncultured bacterium | reverse complement strand
GAGTCTCGTGGGCTCGGAGATGTGTATAAGAGACAGGTCTAAGATAGATCTTACCGATTATTTCCAGCGCTTTTTTATCCCGGGGGTCTTTTTCCAGAAGCGTAAAAGTTTCATTTAAAACCGTCTCGATAACATTAATATATCGAAATTCCTCTCCTAACTTCGGGTTGGCGGCAAAATAAATCGGCTCAATTCTTACGACTTCTTTATACTCTGCTAATGATAGATCAAACTTGCGTTGGCTTTCATAAATTTTCCCCAAACGCATATGCGCCTGCGAAAGATCAAATTTTTGCGAAATGGCTTTTTTGTAAAAATATTCGGCGCTATCAATTTTTGCTAAATTTTCATACGTTAACGCAAGGTTGTAACTGGCTTCGTAAAATCGATTATCGTAGGATAATGCTGTTCGGTATGCTTTAATCATATTGCGTAAAATTATATCGGAATCTTCAATGCGAGACTTTTCGCGCAGTGCTTCCAAGCCGGATAGTGGATTTTCGTGGTCTCCATTTGTACCATCGTTTTCCGGGTATTGAACTTCCAGTAATGACCAAAACGCATCGACGATTTCCGCCAGCGCTCCCCGGCGATATATCGCATTACCTAAGTTAAAATGTGCTGTGGCAAAAG
This sequence comes from uncultured bacterium, assembly GCA_964015645.1. Lineage (GTDB taxonomy): Bacteria > Calditrichota > Calditrichia > RBG-13-44-9 > J075 > CAXHHS01. The sequence continues at coordinate 2,444 of CAXHHS010000939.1, read as the reverse complement.
TCGGCTTTAGCTTGATCGCTTTGTTAAATTCGATAATCGCCTCTTCGTATAAATTCAAAGCGTAATAGGCTTCGCCCAGGGCATTATTCGCCAAATGATATTCCGGATTAAGCCTGGTTGCCTGGGTTAAAGCGGTAATCGCCTTCTTAAACCATCCGCGGCGCATCTGTGCTTTACCTAACTGGTAGTGCGCCGGTGCATAATGCGGGTTAATCTCTATCGATTTTTCCAGTGATTGAATCCCTTTTTTGAGAGAGTCCGTTCTGGTATAAATAATACCAATATAGTAGTGGCTGCGATCGTGATCCGGGTTGTAAGTCAGCGTCGTTTTGAATTCGTTTAAAGCGGTTTGGTAATGGCGATCTAAAAAGTGAATAACACCTTTTCCGTAATACGCTTTGAAGTATTTGGGATTCTGGTTTATTACCGTTTCAAATTGTTCCAATGACTTGTCGTATAGGCGAAAGTTGTAATAGATGACTCCAAGATTATAGCGTGCTTCCCAAAACTCAGGATCTTCCTGCAAAGCACGCTGAAAATAGCTGGCAACGACTTCGGTTGGCGATCCCTTTGCAATTTCCAGGTAGGCATTACAATACGATTTGAATGCAGCAATGGATTTGGTGTGTTTCTGCGCCAGGACAATTTCTTCGAGGGGGTGAATGGGCACTTGCATAATTCCCATGCCTTTTTTAATCATATTCTCCAAATAGGAAAATATGTCTTCCAAAGGCCCGGTAAACGTTTCCTCAAAAATCGGCGATCCGGTGTAAGTACTTACCATTCGGTAATTGCTAACCAATTGGCTGTTTTTGACTTCATAATCACCGAGAATTAATACTTCAATACACGTCGCTTTGCCAATCGAAAAAGCCGTTTTTGGATCGACTGCTTTTGAAGATTGAATTCCGGATTTTTTGAGCACCCGAGCTAATGTTTCCCGCTCGAAAACGGTTACAGCTTTAATCGCATGAAATTTGTCATAAAGGATTTCTTCGAAGCCTCTTGCAGCCCAACTTTGCTGGCTGCTGCCATTATTATCAAATGGCAAAATACCGATAGTGCGTTCGGATTGTCCGAACCCCAAAGCGGAGGCAAATATTAATAAAATAATGGTAAGGCAACTTAATCTATATGAATTTTTCATTACTTTATCTCAAAGTATTTTCTTCAATTCTTTAAGCATTTACTCGCCCACCGAAACATCAGCAACTTAGTTTATTTTCGTCGTTAAAACCCGTAACTTAATGTGATTTTACTTAAATAAGGGCTTCCATTCAACATCAATAGAAGCCCTTTACAATAAAAAAGTTAAAGCAAAATCTTAGTAGCGATACCAATCCGGCTTATAAGGGCCTTCAATTGTAACCCCAATATAATCAGCTTGTTCCTGGTTCAAAGTTTCCAGTTCAACACCAATTTTTTCGAGATGTAATTTCGCTACCATTTCATCAAGATGTTTTGGCAAGGTATAAACCTGGTTGTCGTAATTATCCGTATTGTTCCAGAGTTCCAATTGGGCCAATACTTGATTGGTAAATGAGTTTGACATGACGAAGGAAGGATGCCCTGTAGCACAACCAAGGTTTACCAGGCGGCCTTCTGCCAGCACAATAACATCGTGATCATCTACGGTGTATTTATCCACCTGCGGTTTAATGGTTTCTTTTGTGTGACCATAACTTGATTCCAGCCAGGCCATATCAATCTCGTTGTCGAAGTGGCCGATGTTGCAAACAACAGCATTATGCTTCATGGCTTTAAAATGGCGATCCATAACAATGTCGCGATTACCGGTTGCCGTTACGATAATATCGGCTTCGCCAACAACGCTATCCATTTTTTTCACCTGGTAACCTTCCATGGCCGCCTGGAGGGCGCAAATCGGGTCGATTTCGGTAACGATGACCCGTGCCCCGGCGCTGCGCAGCGATTGGGCAGATCCTTTCCCAACATCGCCATAACCGGCAACCAGGGCTACTTTTCCAGCGAGCATTAAATCCGTTGCCCGGCGAATGGCATCAACCAGGGATTCCCGACAGCCATATTTGTTATCAAACTTGGATTTTGTAACGGAATCATTAATGTTAATTGCTGGCAGCGACAGCGTTCCGTTTTTTTCACGCTCGTATAAGCGGTGAACGCCGGTGGTGGTTTCTTCGGAAATACCGCGAATATTTTGAACCAGTTCCGGGTATTTATCCAACACCATGTTGGTTAAATCGCCGCCGTCGTCTAAGATCATGTTGAGAGGTTGGCGATCTTCGCCAAAAAACAGGGTTTGTTCGATGCACCAATCAAACTCCTCGGCCGTCATTCCTTTCCAGGCGTAAACGGAAATACCGGCATCGGCAATTGCTGCTGCTGCATGATCCTGGGTGGAAAAAATGTTGCAGGACTGTCTCTTATACACATCTGACGCTGCCGACGAGCTTCTTGGTGTA
>CAXHHS010000938.1:0-3083 GCA_964015645.1 uncultured bacterium | reverse complement strand
TCGTCGGCAGCGTCAGATGTGTATAAGAGACAGGGCAGTGTCCACAACCCTTCGCTACGCTCACGCACCAGCAAAATACGATTCTCGGAAAATATCGCACCGCGAACGTCTACCTTCGGTGTAGTGTATCCATGTTCGGCAGTTAGAATATTCAGTGTCCGCTGGTAATCGATTTCGTTGTGGCTGGAAATAATATCTGCGGCAATTTCCTGAATCCGTTCAAATCGCTGCTGATCGTATACATCTTTACTGTATGCCACACCGGTCTGGGCGATGGCAGATAACTCCCTGGTCAATTTTAGCCAATCGACAGCCATATTGAATTTCCTTTTTGAAATTGAACAAAATCTACATTAGGGTTCCGTTAATTTATTGGGGTAGCGTTTAAAATCCCTGACAATTAGATTCGTATAGATTTCTGAAAAAAGAAAGCCAATGATTATGGGGAAAACAATAATTCATTAACTGTTTTGCTCATAATCATTTTGCCGTAAAAATTGCCGGTCTGAAGCATAAGAACTTTCGAGTTTAATCATCTTATTTAAATTTCGCAAGTAATTCCATCGATCAACATTTTGAAAATCGAAGTTAAATCGCTACCTTTTAGAGGTCTAAATCGTATCTTTTCAAGCCTTTTGCTGTTCTATTTTGGGGCCACATTTTTACACGCTGCCAATGGAGGTTCATTGAAAAAGTTTTTTAAATTTGTAATTCCGGGAATTATCGGCCTATCATTGGCAGTTTGGTTTGGCGGTCGCTGGCTACTTTCTTTTTCTACCGCGGATTATGAAGGAAATAGTTCCGTTCCCGGCATTAGCGAAGCTATCGAAATTACCTTTGATGCCAAAGGCATTCCCCAGGTGTGGGCAAAAACCGATGCAGATATATATTTTGCCCTCGGCTGGCTGCATGCCTCGGAGCGGCTTTTCCAGATGGAATTAGTACGCCGGGTTGCCGCCGGAGAACTCGCTGAAATTTTTGGAGATGTCGTTTACGAGTTTGATCTAAAGCAACGGAAAATCGGGTTTGCCCGCCTGGCAAAACGGAACATCGAGAATCTCGACCCAACTACACAAAATTTACTGCAAAAGTATTGCGATGGCGCAAACGCCTGGATCAATTATAAACACATTTTACCCCCGGAGTTTATACTCCTGGGGATATCACCACGCGAATGGCGCATCGAAGATTGCCTGGCAATTGGGGTTTACCAGTCCTGGTATTCTCATGAACTAATGGATAACGATACGGAATACCGTCATTTAAACGAACAGCTTGGCGACAAAATTTTCGACGTTTTAAAAGACTACAAACCCTGGTCTCCACCGACGGTTCACAACAGTTTTTTGCAATCCCTCTTTGGTCAGGGCGATTTTCCATTACGCATGTCAAGCGCTTCCAATTCCTGGGTGGTTGCGCCGCAAAAAACCACATCCGGTGCCGCAATCCACTGTTCCGATCCGCATTTAGCAATAAATCGTGTTCCGGGATTTTGGTATATTATTGGTTTGCATTCGGAAAACGATGGCACAAACGTATTAGGCGTTACCGCACCGGGTTTGCCGGGGGTGCTGATGGGACACAACGGTAAAATCGCATATTCCTTTACCGTCGCATCTGTCGATGTTATTGATTATTATAGATTTAAGCGTGACCCCAATAATCCTTTAAACATCTCGACAGAAAATGGTTTTCAACCATTGGATAAAATTCAGGAAAAAGTTTTCATTAAAGGAAAAGATCAGCCGCAGCAGGAAACCATTTTTCTTACCCCGCAAGGGCCGGTTATCAGCGAAGATTCCGTATCCGTAATAGCACTAAGATGGGCCGGGTTTGATATGGATGTAAATCGCCTGCTTAGTTCCGGAATAGAATTACAGAACGCCAGCAATTTTTCCCAATTTCGAAAGACTGTTACCGGGTTTGGGGCAACTGATGTTAATTGGGTTTATTCTGATATTGAAGGCAACATCGGTTACCAGTTGGGCACGATGATTCCGCAGCGCGATTATCAAAACACCTTTGCGCTGTTAGATGGTGAAAATCCTGAAAACCACTGGAAGGGGTATTATCCGCTAAAGCAAACTCCCCATGCCTACAATCCGCAAGAAGGATGGCTGGCATCTTGCAATAACCAAATCGTTTCGGATAATTGGCCGTACCCTTTGCCGGGGTTTTATGATCCTTATCGCATCACTCGCGCTTCTGCGTTGTTATCAGGAAAAACGATATTTTCCAGGGAACAACTTCAGGATATGCAGTTAAATTTAATCTCCGGAAAAGCATTGCGCTGGAAAAATCTGATGGCCGATGGCGCTGCTAAATTACGAAATTCTGCATTAGAAAACGAAATCCGGGACTGGAACGGAGAGCTAACCCCGGCTAACAAAACCGCAACGCTTTACATGCTTTGGTGGCAATTTTTGGCAAAACCGCTTTTTGAGGATGAGTTAAAAGAAGACTGGTCAGGCGGCAGAAAAGTTCAGGAAGAAGTATTAACGGCAAAGCTTACAAATATTATCGATGATACACGAACGCAAACGATTTCAGAAACGGCTGTTGATATTTCTGCCGCGGCGCTTTCGTATGTTTTAGATACATTTGAACGCGCAAATTATGGCGATATCAGCTATTTGAAAATAGCGCATCCCCTTGCCCAAGAAAAATGGCTCGATTACTGGTTAAATTTGAATCGCGGCCCTTTTCCGATAGGCGGCGATGGCGGAGCATTAAACGCCAATTATAATTATTGGAATCAAAAAGAAAATCAGTTTCACAGCCGGGTAGGGCCGAGTATGCGCTTTGTTATGGATTGGTCGGATGTAGATAGTTTTACCATCATCAGCAACCTGGGGCAATCAGGAAATCCCCTTAGTCCCCATTATGATGATTTTTTACCGATGATGCAAACCGGCCAGCGCTGGGTCGTTCCGTTTAGCCGGGAAAAAGTGTATGAAAGGAAAAGTAGCTTGCTAACACTAAATCCTTCCAAAGATAAAAGATAAAGGATAGTGATAGCAAAAAATAATTTGTGAGCTTTTCTGTTTTCAGTCGTCCCTACGGGCTACGGTCTGTCTCTTATA
>CAXHHS010000937.1:0-3090 GCA_964015645.1 uncultured bacterium | reverse complement strand
ATGAAGTCATAAAACCTTGTGGTTTAGGCCCGCAAAAGTCAAAGGCAATTAAATCACTATCAAACATTCTAGTTAAAGACTATCAAGGTCAAGTGCCTGAAGAGTTTATGCTGCTAGAAAAACTTCCAGGTGTTGGGCATAAAACTGCATCTGTGGTAATGAGCCAAGGATTTGGTCATCCAGCATTTCCAGTAGACACGCACATTCACCGCTTAGCGCAAAGATGGAAGCTTACAAATGGTAAAAATGTTTTACAAACTCATTCAGCCCGGGTCTGCCCATATCGGGAATGTGAATGTAGCCGACTTTGCCATCGGTGGCTTTGTTTACTTTCTCAATATTTTCTTGCACCCAATTGTAGTAATACAGCGGCGCTTCATCGCCGATTGGCACAACGGTTACTTTGCGCGCGCCTTGTTCAGAAGTAGTTGAGTTAACACTCAAAACAACTTGTTTTCCGGCAGTGTTCACCAATGATTGGTAAATATTTTTCATCGAATTCGTTGCCTGGCCGTTAACCGCAACAATAAATTCGCCTTCGCGAACATTGACGCCGATTTCCGTGAGCGGAGAGCGGCGGGGCGTTCCCCAATTTTCTCCTTTAAGAATTTTGTTGATGCGAAAATAGCCGGAACCGGCATCCTTTTCCAATACCGCGCCCAATAATCCCATCGAGATTCGTTTGGGCTGCGGGCGGTCGCCATCACCAACATAGGCGTGGCCGACATTGAGTTCCCCAATCATTTCCCCGATGATGTAAGTTAAGTCGTTTCTATGATTTACATGTGCTAATAACGGTTCGTATTTTTTGCGAACGCCTTCCCAATCAACGCCGTGCAGATTTGGTACGTAAAGGAAATCACGCATTTGCCGCCAGGATTCGTGAAAAATCTGCCGCCATTCTGCATGGCGGTCGAGCGTCATTTCCATCCCGGAAAGATCTAATGTCTTCTCTAACTTGATCTTTCCTTTCGGCAAATCAATAATGGCATATTTCCCGTTTTGCGATACTAACATTTTTTTGCTATCTGTGGAAATCTCATACCCGTTAATTTGGCCTAATTCGGTTTCTTTTTCTTTTTTCAAATCATAAACCAACAGTTGCGGTTTTTTATCTTCGCTGCCGTTGCGGATGTAATAAATTTTGCTATCAATACCCGCCAGGTTTCCGTAACTTGACGCCTTAACCGGCAGCCCAATTACCCGGCCACTAATACCATCGATATCGACGGTTAATGAAATGCTTTTGCCGTCTTGTTTTTCTCCGGCATCTTTCCCGTTATCCTTCTTCTTTTTTTCTTTATCCTTTTTAATTTCAACTTCGTCGCTCTTTGGCGTAAAAGGCGATTTCGTATCTTTAGAAAGCGTTATTAAGTAAACCCGTTCCATATCGCGATAGGCGTGGTTCCATTCCGTCCAGCTATAAATCGGGTTAAAATCACGGCTGGAGGCGAACATCAGATATTTTCCATCGGTACTGAAGGCGGGGCTATTGGCATCGTACCACCCCTCGGTAACGGGATGAGATTTGTTTTGAGCCAGCGAATAGAGATAAACCCGGTTCATGCCGTCTTCTTCCGGGTTGGTGTAGGAAATCCATTTGCTATCCGGCGACCAGGTATATTGGCGAATTTCCCTGGCGGTTGCGCTGGTAACTTCAGTAATCTGCTTCGTGGCAATATCCACATAGCGCAGCCGTTGCTTGCGATCCGCCCAGAGCAGTTTTTTGCTATCCGGCGACCAGTATTGTTGATAATAATAGGTGTCCGCACCGGAGGTAATTTGCTGCGGTTTTCCGCTGCCATCTTGCACGGTGATGTAAATTTCGTTTTCCCCGGATTGGTCAGAAATAAAGGCAATCCATTTGCCATCCGGTGACCATTTGGAATTGCGCTCGTGAACGCCAGAGGAATTTGTCAAGTTGCGCGTGGGGCCTTCCTTTGCAGGAACCGTAAACACATCGCCCCGGGCGCCAAACAAAGCGCGGTTACCGTCGGGAGAAATTTCATAATTGGCAACCTTGCCGCCTGCTTCGATAATGCCGCCGCGGCCGCTGCTAAAATCTTCTTGTATCGAAATCGACACTTTTGCCGCCTGCTCGCTCGCCAAATCGAAACGGTGGATATAACCGCCGTTTTCAAATACGATGGCATCTTTTCCCAGGGACGGAAATTCGATATCGAAATCGGAAAACGTGGTGTGTTGTTTAGTCTCTTTGGTCGTGAGGTCGTAGGAATAAAGATTCATGCGCTGGTTTTCATCGCGGTCGGAGAGGACATAGATTTTGTCCCCTGCCCACATCGGGATAATATCCTGCGCCGGGTTTTGGGTGATGTTTTCGATTTGTTTGCTATTAAGATCGAAAACCCAGACATCGTCCGCCATCCCACCGCGATAGCGCTTCCAGGTGCGGAACTCTCGAAAAATACGATTGTAGGCCATTTTTTGATCATCCGGGGAAAAGGAGCAAAACCCGCCGCGCGGCACCTCAATTTGCTGCGGCAGCGCACCGTCTACCGAAACAGTAAACAGCGATCCGTTGAAGGAGTTGTAAGAAATCATTCGCGAGCGAAAGGCGATTTCCGGCGCAGTATGTTTCCAGGCCATTACGATGTTGTTGGGGCCCATGCGGTCGGCAACATCATCGCGAGATAAGGTGGCGGTGTAGGTTAGGCGCTGCGGAACGCCGCCATCTGCCGGCATCAGGTAAACTTCCGTGTTGCCATCGTACTGGCCGGTAAAAGCGAGTTGGCTGCCATCGGGAGAAAAACGCGGAAACATTTCGTAGCCATCGTGGTTGGTCAATTTGCGGGCAATGCCGCCGCTAACTGCAACGGTGTATAAATCACCGGCATAGGTAAACACAATCGATTGGCCGTTGGTGGCCGGAAATCTTAATAATCGTGCTTCTTGTTGAGAAAACAACGCTGCGGTGAGCAGCAAGGTTAAAAACAGCAGAAAGGTAGAACGCAATGTCATTTTAATCTCCTAATTGGTATTATCATTATGGAATTAATTTCGAACCGGCTCTCTTTTTCACAATTATCGGACTCGGAATATACTGATAATGTTTATGCGGTTAAACAGGAA
>CAXHHS010000936.1:0-3092 GCA_964015645.1 uncultured bacterium | reverse complement strand
GCAGCCAGTCGATGATTTTGGCTATGATTGAAGACAACCAGGATATATTAGATTACCTGGCAAACTATTTCTCTAATGAATATAAAGTTGTTACGGCCAATAGCGGGTTAGCTGGCATCAACCTGGTCAAAAACACCATCCCAGACCTGGTGATTTGTGACGTAATGATGCCTGAAAAAAACGGCTACGAAGTTTGCCATAGTTTAAAAAAGGATGAAAAAACCTGCCACATCCCAATTATTATGCTGACTGCCAAAGCAGGCTTAGAGAATAAATTGAAGGGGCTGCAGTTCGGCGCTGATGCTTATATCACCAAGCCATTTGAGATCCCCGAAATTAAAGCCAGAATTAAAAACCTGATAGAACAGCGCCGTAAGCTCAAAGCACAATATAGCCAGCAGATATTTTTACAGCCGCATGATATTGCCATTACATCTGTGGATGAAGTGTTTCTGCAAAAGCTCTGCAAGTTCGTTGAGACGCATCTCGAAGATCCCGATCTTGCTTCTAAGCCCATCGAGGAAAATTTCAACATGACCAAACGACAGTTTCAGCGTAAGGTGCGGGCTTTAACCGATCAAACGCCATCGCTATTTATTCGATCTATGCGCCTGGAGCGCGCTAAAAAATTGATCGAAAGTGAGGCCGGTTCGATATCCGAGATTGCCTTTCAAACCGGCTTCAATAATCTTTCGTATTTTGCCAGGTCTTTTCGCGAGCATTTTGGCCATCCGCCTTCGGAATTGGAGAAAAACTTGCTTAAGTAATTGCCACCCCCCCGAGCCTTTCCACCTGGTTCATCATCGCTACAGTGTCAAATTCCGTCGCTACAGTGTTAGAAATCCATCTCTGTTTCTTGTAGATTTTTCGGTCAACAAAATCCAAAAGAAACGGAGGCTTATCATGAAGTGGATTTACCAATTATTTTTTATTTGCTCGCTGACAATCCTGTTTCAGCTGAGCCCGCTGGCAGCGCAGCAGGATATCCATCCTGAGAAGACGGTTTATGCTGATTACAAACAATGGCCGGCCACTGCGCCTGGTGATGTGAAATTAAAGAATTTTCGCCCTTTTCGCGCTGTTTATGAGCGAAACTACAAGGTGGGCGCCGGCCCTCTAAAAGGTGAACCCAGGCAAGATCGGGTTATTGTGACTGCCGAAGAAGTCGCCTGGCATGGCAAACGAGCAGTGCTCATCAGTATTTTTGACTCCGGGAATGTGGAAAACGACGACACCAACGCCCGCTCGTTGTCGATGTTCGTAGACCTTGAATATCTCGACTTGCTGTTCGAAATTGGCCCGATACCGGGTAAGGCGAAGGATTATTATGTGGCAAATGTCATGGAAAAAAATGCAATGGTATCTTTTGTCATGTCCGAAACCGGTCAATCTCAAAATCAGAATACGGAGATTAGCCAGCCTGGTTTTGGCCCGGGCAGTTGGGCCATGGCTTGCATGGAGTTGAAAAAGGATATGAAAATCCGCTTAGATCCTTTTTACAGCCCGCGAGGGAATACCATCGCCGGCCGCGACTTTGCACGTGTGTTGCAACAAGACAATTATACCGGAGGTGGGAATACGTTCAAAGCCTGGGTTGTTGAGACCGTGGCCAGCTTAAGCGGTTCTCGCGTGCAACAAAGGTATTTGATTGCTGAACCGCCATATTATTTAGGAACAGAGTCCGTCAATCTTGAAACGGGTGAAAAGAAAGATTTTATGAGGCTTCAGACATTTGAATATCTTGGCAGCGGTAAGGCTAACGATGGGCATTAATGCAATCATGAACCACAAATTAGGAGTAAGAATGTCAAAATTTACGATTATTTTTTGCTGCCTTTTCATTCTGTTGCTGACCGCATGTCTGAATAAACAAACAGGCAAGGGTAATTCTGAGCTTGAGCGTGTTGCAATGCACAAGCTCTTAAATATCCCTTTGGTTGAGGCAAAAGTTGATGGTAAAGGCCCTTTCTTGTTCATCGTAGACACCGGGGCAAGCCATAACGTTTTTGACATCGATATCGCGCGTAAGCTAAACATCAAAACCGGCTCCCTCAAGACCAGCCGCGGGGCGACAAAAGGAAGCACATTCACCTACGCAGTCGCGCCGGAGATTGAATTTACCATAGGCGACCTTGACTACGAGGCCAGGTATGTTACGGTTGCCCCCTTTCTGCAGACCTCGAAAATGATAATGGGCGCACATGCCCATGGTATTCTCGGTAAACCGCTATTCAACCGCTATACCGTTGAGCTTGACTATGACCGCGATGAGGTCGTTTTCCATGACCCGAATTCATTTTACTATGAAGGCCCGGGCGAAATTCTACCCATCACCTTCCGTCAAGATTTCGCCGGCCTGCCCGCTGTGAAAACGACATTTGAAACTTACGGGGGTGATTTCATGGATCTCGAAATCTTGATCGACTCCGGCGGTGGCGCTATTGGGATTAGTCTTGGTACCGAAAGTAACTTTAATACCATTATCGGGCCGGATGCAAAGCGAATTCCCGCCATGGGCGCAACCGGACTCGGAAACGATCCTGAGATGACAAAAAACCTGGGCGTTATGAGCCGTTTGGGAAAATTTAACATTGGCCCTTTCGAATTTAAGGGAGCCATGGCCGGATGGTCACCGGACGTCGGACCTCTTGGCGTTATCGGTGCAGCCGTTTTACGTCGCTTTAGAGCCATTTTTGATTACAAGCACACTCGCATGATCCTGGAGCCTAATTCAGATTATGAAAGCCCCTTTGAGGATGACAAAAGCGGTATGTTTCTGACGGCTGCTTCTGACGATATCGAGATTGTTCAGGTCGCCCAGATTGCACCAGGGTTTGCAGCCGATAAGGCAGGTATTCGTGTCGGCGACCGTATTCTTTCCATTGATGGGAAAGCTGCATCTGAAATAACGCTCAATAGTGCTCGAAAACTCTTTATGCAAGAGGCTACATACAATTTGATAGTGATGCGAGAGTCAGATGAAATTGAAATTACGCTGAGAACAGAAGCACTTTGATGGTAACACTACTATTAAAGTTAGGGTTGCTGATTTAATTATTTCCCGATTTCAGGTTTTTGGTATGTGTTATGCA
>CAXHHS010000935.1:0-3093 GCA_964015645.1 uncultured bacterium | reverse complement strand
CTACACCAAGAAGCTCGTCGGCAGCGTCAGATGTGTATAAGAGACAGCCTGGTTGCAAATCGTTGATTGGCACATCCTGGGTGCTGCCATCGGGTAGAATTTTGTGGGCGTCGGAAGGCATCAGTTTTGCCAATTCTTCCAGCGCGCGGGAAGCGCCCATTACCGACTTCATTTCGATCCAATGTCCCAGGAGCATTATGTCGATTAATGTGGCGGTTTCCCAGAAAAACATCTTTCCGGAAAGCCCGAAAACCACCGCGCTGCTGTAAACAAACGCCACGGAAATTGCCAGGCCGATCAGCGTCATCATGCCGGGATTTTTGGATTTCAACTCATCGATCATTCCCTTTGAAAACGGATGGCCGCCGTAGAAGAAGATAAAAGCTGCCAGCAAAAACAGTACATAACGGTCGCCAAGAAATCGTAAGGCATCGCCCAATCCCAGGAATTGTTGGATTAACGGCGAAATTAGCAATAGCGGAATGGTGACGGCGATACACACCCAAAATCGCTTGCGGAAATCTTCCACCATGTGGGCGTGATGATCGTGATGGCCGCCCCCGTGCCCGTGATGGTCGTGATGATGCGCCGGGTGATCGTGATGGCTGTGATGTTGATCGTGAGATTTATTTTCTGATGAATGTTTGTGTTCCATGTAAAATTCCTCCTTTATTCGCAATTAAAAACAGCAAATACCCGGCAATTACCAGGTCAAATCCAACGCAAGCCGCTGGATACCAACCGGGAACAAATGGCGTTTTTTCCACGGAATGCAACCCAACATCCCATAAAACATGCGCTGCCCAACCGAATGCGAGAAACCAATAAGAGACCTTAAGCCCGATCAATGCCATCAGGAAAAACAGGACAACACCAATAATTTCGATATACATCCAGGCTAATTCCCCCGTAAAAAGTGCAAACCCCACGTAGATCATCGCGGCGATAATCAGCATATTTGCATACGTTAGTGGCCTTTTTTCCCAGTTTATCTTCTTCAAAAACCAAATCAAAACCGCGGCGATAGCAGCGCCAATCATTACCCAAAAGAACATCATAATTGCTCCTTAAATTATTCATCATAAAATGATCTGTCAAAAATATGACACGCGGGCGAATAATGCCGTACATAATTGCGTAAAAGATGTGTAAAATTCTACGCTAAAGCATATTTAAAACTAAAGAGCCTTCAACAAAGCGAAATTTTTCGCGTTCGACAAAACAGTGTAACGAAAGTGTTGACCCGCCATATTTTATTTTGTATATTGGCGCGCTTTTGAGTAACAAATGAAAAATAGTTCATCTTGTCGATCATAAGGAGTGCTAAAAAATGGCAAAGAAGCAAACATTTGAAAGTAAGTTAAAAAAAGATAAAGGCGCAAATATTAAAGTGGTTAAACTGGTTTATTCGTACCAATCGCCCAAAACCAATACCTGGAAATTTGCAGAAAAATATGTTAAGATGGCATTGGATGCCGACGAGCAAAAGGTGTTGGATGAAGAAATGAAGGCTGGTTTAGCATACCTTCAGAATCAGAATTGCTTAGCGAGAAGATGCTCATTTAGGAGATAATAAGGGCACGGACATGCCAACTAACCGGGCACAAACCGCTGGTTGGAAACCATGTATCGCATGCAAACAACAAAATCAAACGCCGGCAATTGCCAAATCTTCAGAATAAACGAATTTATGTAGAAGAACTTGGCCGTTCGATAAGGGTAAAATTATCGACCAAAGCATTAAAGACCGTAACCCGTAAAGGCTTAATGCCCTACCTGCGGCAGCAAGGATTGACTTTACAAGATATTCAATAAGGAGTTATCACCATGGCAAAGGCAAGTGCAAGAGAAATGATTAAACTGAAAAGTACCGAAAGCCCGCACGTTTATACGACAACCAAGAATAAACGAAATACATCCAGCCGGTTAGAAATTAAAAAATATGATCCCGTCGTGCGGAAGCATGTGGTTTATAAAGAAACCAAGTAATTTTTTGTTATCTGGCTACTGCAGATAATGTTTAGAAAAATCTCGATATGCTCTATCGAGATTTTTTGTTTGAGTCCACCTATCCTTCCGAATTAAAAACCACGATTTGTTTTTTATTGATTTCAATCAACCGATCTTATCGAACGAATGCCGATGAACGTAAGGTTTTTGCTTAAACTCGCTAACGGTTATCCCGGTAATCTGCTTAAATTGATTGGAGAGATGCTGGCTGCTACTGTAATTTAGCCGGTAGGCAATTTCGCCAAGTGTAAATTCGCCGTAGCTGAGTAACTCCTTTACCCGTTCGATTTTGAGCAAAATAAAATATTTTTCGATCGTCGTATTTTCATAATTTGAAAATAGTTTGCTCAAGTAATCGTAGTTAAAATTCAATCGTTCGGCAAGGTATATTGAAGTTTTTAAACGCTGCTCTCCATTTTCTATCAATTTGAGGTAATCTATTAACGTGAGCTTAATGTCTTCGACCAATTGTTCTTCCTTGCTAAACAGAATTTCAAAACCGTGATGTTTTAGGGCTTTATTTAACGCCTCAAACTTAAGTGGTGAATCGGGCGCGGTAATTTGCACGCGACCTAACTCAACCAACCAGATTTTTAATCCTGCCTTCCTCACTTCATTTTTTATAACGCTTACACAGCGTAGGCAGACCATATTTTTGATGTGAAGGGTAATTGTTTCCATTTTCTTTTAGTGATGATGATTCGGATGATCCATCTTCTCACCATCCTGGTGTGCATATCCTCGCAATTGGTCGTATAATTGAATTTGCTTCTCGGATAAAATATTTTTCATCTCCAAATGAGCCTTGAGGTGAACAAATCGCAGTCTGCCGGTCAATTGAGCAATTTCATCGACTTTGTTGCTAATTTCTTCCGTTTTGGAATCGCCGTTTTTAAATAGGTCATCCAACTGTTTTTCCGAATGGACGACCTGCTTTCCCAACGCCACTGCCGCAGTATTCATTTTATCAAAACTCGCTTTTATTTTTTGAATTTGATCATCGGTTAATTTTAACTGGTCGGCGAGTTCCAGTACATGTTTTGGCCCGGGATAATGATTGAGTTCCGCAGCTTTGGCAAAGCC
>CAXHHS010000934.1:0-3094 GCA_964015645.1 uncultured bacterium | reverse complement strand
ACGTGGATGGACGCACCTTCAGGAAATTGAATCCCTGGGTGGCATGGCAAAGGCGATTGAGACCGGCATTCCCAAATTGCGGATTGAAGAAGCCGCAGCCCGGCGGCAAGCGCAAATAGATTCCGGGCAGGAGACAATTGTTGGCGGCAATACAGACCCCCCGGATTCCGAAGCCCCGATTGATATTCTGGAAGTAGATAATACCGCCGTTCGCCAATCGCAAATCGAACGCCTGAAAAAACTTCGTGCAGAGCGTGACGAAACGAAAACGCAACAGGCTTTGGCGGCGCTAACCCGCTGCGCGGAATCCGGCGACGGAAATTTGTTAGCGTTGTCGATTGATGCTGCTCGCGCCCGCGCTTCATTGGGAGAGATTTCCGATGCGTTGGAAAAAATTTTCGGACGCCATAAAGCGGTAACTCGATCAATATCAGGTGTTTACAGTAGCGCATTTGGACAGGATGCAGACATCAAACAAGTACATAAAATGACTGAGGATTTTGAACAAATTGAAGGCCGCCGTCCCCGATTGCTGGTTGCAAAAATCGGGCAGGATGGCCACGACCGCGGCGCGAAAGTAATCGCAACTGCTTTCGCAGATTTAGGTTTCGATGTGGACATCGGCCCGCTATTTCAAACCCCGGAAGAGACCGTTCGCCAGGCAGTTGAAAATGACGTGCACATTATCGGAATGAGTTCGCTTGCTGGCGGCCATAAAACCTTTTTGCCGCAAATTATGGCGGAATTAAAAAGCGCGGGTCGCGAGGATATTATCGTCGTAGTTGGCGGCGTTATTCCTCCGAAAGATTATGATTATTTATATGAAAACGGGGCTTCTGCTATTTTTGGACCGGGGACAGTCATTCCAATTGCTGCAAAGCAGGTTCTGGATGAGCTATTCGAAAGAGTAGCGTAAAAGCATTCTTTAGCTTAAACCTCTACGAGGTTTTTCATGACTAAAAAGCGGCGGCAAATTGATACCGCAGCCTATATAGACGGCATTCTCAAAGGCGATAGAACGCTGCTGGGCCGCGCAATTTCGCTGGCGGAAAGCAACGCTCCGGCACATCAACAGCAGGCGCAGGCGGTGCTGCAACAATTGATGCCGTATACCGGCAATTCCGTCCGTATTGGCATTACCGGCGTTCCCGGCGCCGGAAAAAGCACCTTGATTGAAACGTTCGGTTTATATCTCATCGAACAAGGTTATCGCGTCGCAGTACTGGCTGTGGACCCCAGCAGCAGCATTACCAAAGGCAGCATTTTGGGTGACAAAACTCGCATGGAAAACCTGGCACGCCATCCGGATAGTTTTATCCGGCCTTCTCCTTCCGGCGGTACGCTTGGCGGCGTTACCCGAAAAACCCGGGAAACCATCCTGGTTTGCGAAGCAGCCGGGTACAACATCATTTTAGTTGAAACAATCGGGGTGGGGCAAAGCGAAGTTGCCGTACGCGCGATGGTCGATTTTTTCCTGCTGCTGCAAATTGCCGGCGGCGGCGATGAGTTGCAGGGCATAAAAAAAGGTGTGATGGAATTGGCCGATGCCATTGTCGTCAACAAAGCGGATGGCGATAATGAAATACAGGCTAATGCAGCTAAAAAAGACTATTCAATGGCATTACGGTATCTGCCCCCGGCAACGGAAGGTTGGAAAACCAGGGCCTATACCTGCTCCGCCTTAACCGGTAAAGGGATACCGGAAATTTGGGATACCATACAAAAATTTCAGGAAAATACTACTGCATCGGAAGTGTTTAGCCGTCGTCGCCAACAGCAGGCAAAAGCCTGGATGTACGATTTGATTAAAGAAAAATTGCAACAGCTCTTTTTTCAAAACCCGCAAATAAAACCGTTACTACACGAAATGGAAGCAGATGTTTTAGAGGGCAAAATTCCTGCAACTGCCGCTGCGCAAAAATTGTTGAAGAAATTTGAAGAAGGATTAGGAAAATTATGAATACCGGCTATCTCCAAAATCAATTGGCGAATCCAAATCGTTTCAAGATAGAGATTTTTGACAACATTACCTCAACCAACGATTATGTTAATGACCAGGGGAAAAACGGCGCACCGGAGTGGAGTGTTGTTATCGCAGAACATCAAACTGCCGGTAAAGGCCGTTACAAGCGCCATTGGGAAAGCCCGCCGGGTAGCGGTTTATGGTTTTCAATACTGCTGCGACCGAAAATCAGCGCGCAATATCTAAATTTAATCAATTTGTTTACCGCCTATACCTTAGCACAATTCCTCGAAAAAGCTATACTTGAAACTTGTCAGCAATATGTCGATATTTCTCTAAAATGGCCGAATGATCTCTTAATCGATAATAGAAAAATTTCCGGGATTTTGCTGGAAGCCAGCTTCTCAGCAGATATGCTGCAATACGTCGTTGTGGGCATTGGGATTAATGTAAATCAAATGCAAGGTGATTTTCCACCGGAACTTCAGGCGAAGGCCGGATCGTTAAAAATTGCAACAAACCATCATTGGCAGCGATCTTCTCTCCTAACCGGGTATCTCGATTTCTTTTATGAAAACTACCATTATTATTTTCCTCATTCTTTTCAATCAATTGTCGAACTTTATCAACGTAAAATTGCAATGTTAGGCGAGGTTATTACGGTTAATAATGAAAATGAAAAAATTCAGGGCGTTTTCTCCGGCCTAACCCCGGAGGGGCATTTAATATTGGGTCAAAACGGTCATGAAAAGATTATTACAACCGGTGATGTTTTTGGAAATTGAGAATACATTTTATAAAAAACATTGATGAAACATTGTCGCATAAATCAATTTTGTATAATTGCCAAAACCTAAATTGTTGGAATTCCTGAGCATAATATGATTTTGGTAATCGTTATGGAAATACCGGTATTTGATTTAAACGATGCTAAATGCAATAGGAGTTGAAAAGTTTAAAAAAGATGTGTTTTAAATTATAATTCGTTGTAATATTTTTATCTTATAAAACAGTCTTCGGGGGCCTGGTTTTTCAAAAAATTGGTATAAATATGGCCAATCGATATTTTAAAGTTGTAATTTATACGCCGACAAAATCGTTATTCAGTTATCTTTACAAAAACCTTGTGTA
>CAXHHS010000933.1:0-3094 GCA_964015645.1 uncultured bacterium | reverse complement strand
GATGCAATGGAGTCTCGTGGGCTCGGAGATGTGTATAAGAGACAGATCTAGAAAAATGTGAATTTCTCGCGTCGTTGAGGAAAGCTGTTTATCTAACAGAATGTCTAATTCAAAATTTGCCGGAATACGCAGATTTTCAGCCAGGCGATCCAAAAACTCCAGCAAGTATGCTTTAATTACTCGCCGGTCTTTTCGCCGTTTATCGGCAAAATGGTGCAAACTGCCCGATAAGTGAATGTTTACGGGTATGGGGAGAATTGGATTTTTAAAGGTGGTATTTTTCATAAATTAAAATCTAGCATCCAGTGGATTTAAGGTTTTGTGATAGTTATTCGCGATTTGCAATAGCCTTTGATCAGAAGCTACAAAATAAGATATGCTAAAAATTTGATCTGTTGTTATAGAGCTGGCTAATTGAAGTGCGTCTAAAGTTCTTAGATTTTTTGATGCTGCGATATCATCCAATAAAGAAGCAGCAAGATCTTTTATTTGAAAATTAGTTTCTACAACATTTAACATGGCGAGGTCTTTTTCAAATTCTTCAAAGACATTACGAACTAGGGATAAATCAATTTCTCACGTTCTAACCCTTTTGAGAAATGCTGAATGAAATTCAATCTTTGATATATCTGAGATAGTTATCACAAGGTCATCTTTATTTTGGTTTAGAAAATCAGCTAAATAATCACTGCCATCTTCCTTATGATATAGTTTAACGAGAGCACTCGTATCAAAAAATAAATTCATGGAGCTTTTCTTTCATCAATTACATCATCCGAAAGGTTTCCTTTAATAGATTTAGTTAGTTTCTGGACTTTTTTGAATGACATTTTTTCCAATTTAATCTTTGGAATTACAATAACTTTCACTTCCATGTTATCTGAAAATGGTATATCATTTATTTCCAAATGGCCTTTTATAATTCTCGTATCCACCACAAATTGATTCATTTTATCATCCTTTGTTAAGTATTTATCTTTCAACTATATTCGTTTTTAAAATACAACAAAATATCAATTGATTAAATAAAAAAACAGGAAAGTTGACTATATTTTTAACATGTTTGTAGACCACATTGTGATTCGAGTTAACGATTTACAAAAAGCCACGGGAGATTACCGCCAACTTGGTTTTACCGTAATTCCCGGCGGCGAACATAAGGGATTGGGCAGCCACAATGCCTTAATCGGTTTGGCAGATGACTGTTACCTGGAATTGATCGCTTTTCCACAAGCGGCTGCTCCGCAATCGCGAGCAGAGAAATATGAAGCGATGCTCGCGGCAGGCGAATCGCGTCTGAAATCTCGCTGGCTATCCTGGTCGGTGGCCGCGGAAGGCCTGGTTGATTTTGCCATCTCTGCCGAAGCGGCAGACGGACTTTTTGCAAAACAAAAACTCGCGAGATTAAACATTGACGGCCCGTTGGAAATGGGGCGCAAACGCCCAGATGGCAAGGAACTCGCCTGGAAAATGGGCTTTCCGGAAACCCTCGATCTACCGTTTTTAATCGCAGATATTACCCCGCGAGAATGGCGCGTGCCGCAATCGACATCGCATAAAAACGGTGTTATTGGTTTATCTGCCATCGACATCGTTGTACACAATCTTGAAAAAAGCATTTTTCACTACCAGCAATTGCTGGAAATTTCTTCCAATCAAATCGAAAAGAGAATGTCTCCCGATGTCAATAAAGCATTATTTGATTGCGGTACTGTAAAACTGTCCCTGGTAGAACCTGTCGAAAACCAATCGTTAGTAAAACAGTTACAGGAAAGAGGTGAGAGCCCGCTATTAATTGAGCTGCGACTGGCAAAGAATTACGACGTTCCACAATGTCAAACAGGTCAAACACACGGCACTGCTATTACATTCGCAAAATTCGGATAGGCAGTAAGCAATCTTTTCAAATTACGCCATTCACCCTGTCAAAAAATTTAAAACTCCGGTAGTATTGTCAGCTTTGTTGTCAAAATTTACTCACCCAGCGTTCTCTTTCATTTTTTATAACCATCATAAAATCAACAATATAGAACGTGCTTGTTTTTGTGGCACAAAATTTGATTTAATTGCTATCTTTTTAAACGGCCTAAACGCATTTATATATTGATATAAGGAGAGTGAGCAACGATGAACCTTGAGAGATACACCATTAAAGCGCAGGATGCACTTACCTCTGCCCAACAGTCGGTTATTGAACTTGGGCAGCAACACCTGGAACCGGAGCATGTTTTAGCAGCGATGCTCAACGACGATGAAGGGTTGGTTGGCGTTATCCTGAAAAAGATTGGCATTGACCTTTCGACCATCAAAACGCCGCTAAACCAGCGCATTGAAAAATTCCCCAAAGTTTACGGAACGCCCGGCCAGGTATATGCCTCGCCGAATTTTAACCAGATGGTTACCTTTGCCGCCAAAGAAGCGAAAGAGCTAAAAGACGAATTTATCTCCACAGAACATTTATTATTAGGCATTCTGGAAGCAAAACGTACCGAAGCGAGTAAAATACTGGAATCCGCTGGCATATCGCGCAAAAAAACTATGGAAGCGCTGGTAGAAATTCGCGGCAATCAACGCGTAACCGACCAAAATCCCGAGGGCAAATACATGGCGCTGGAGCGTTATGCTCGCGATTTAACGGAATTGGCATTACAAGGAAAATTAGACCCGGTTATCGGGCGCGATGAAGAAATTCGCCGGGTGCTGCAAGTGCTCTCCCGCCGCACCAAAAATAACCCGGCGCTGATTGGCGATCCCGGGGTAGGGAAAACTGCTGTTGTGGAAGGCATTGCCCAGCGAATTGTGAATGGCGACATCCCGGAATCGCTCCAGGATAAACGGATTGTCGCGCTGGATTTAGGCGCGCTCATCGCCGGATCAAAATTCCGCGGCGAATTTGAAGAGCGCTTAAAAGCCGTGCTGAAAGAAGTGCAGGAATCCGATGGCCAAATCGTTTTGTTTATCGATGAAATCCACACATTGGTCGGCGCCGGCGCGGCGGAAGGCGCGATGGATGCTTCCAATATGTTAAAACCGGCGCTTTCAAGAGGTGCTGTCTCTTATACACATCTGACGCTGCCGACGAGCTTCTTGGTGT
>CAXHHS010000932.1:0-3096 GCA_964015645.1 uncultured bacterium | reverse complement strand
TACACCAAGAAGCTCGTCGGCAGCGTCAGATGTGTATAAGAGACAGCCGCTATAGCCGTCGAAACGGCTGCCGGAATCCGGTGTAGCAGTGACGGTCACAACCGTTCCCAGGCTATAATTTCCACCGGGAGGATCGAGGGTGATCGTTCCGGGGCCGCTGGTTGTTAGCGTTAATGTCGTTAACAATCCGAATGTTGCCGTAACGTTGGAGTGATTGGCCATTACCAGGGTATCGGGATTCTGGTTGCCGCTTAAATCACCGCTCCAGCCATCCAAAATAAAACCGGGATTGGGATTTGCGGTTAGCGCCACCGGGGTATTTTCAAAATAGACGCCGCCGGGAGGAAAAAGCGATACGCTCCCATTACCAACGGCATTGACGGTTAAATTATACTGTGGCAATTCGGTAAACAGTGCGGTAACGAGTTTGTTACCGTTCATGGTCAAGGTTTGGGGATTGTTCGACCCGGTTAAATCGCCGCTCCAATTAATCAACTCGTACCCGGAATCGGGAACTGCTGTGACGGTAACGACGGTGTTTTCGGGATAAACCGGTCCCGGGGGATTTAATGAAATGCCACCGGCGCCGATGGAGGCCGTAAATAAACTGTACATCTGCACGAAGTTCGCTACGACATCTTTATCGGAATTCATCGTGATCGAAAAGGGATTCGCCGGACTGTTGATATCGCCGGTCCACCCGGTAAACTCTGCGCCCGGCAGCGGCGTTGCAATCAAACTGACAACCGTGCCTTCCTGGTATATACCGCCAGGCGGATCGAGAACAACATTTCCGGCGCTTTCGATGGTCACATTTAAGACATAATTCCGAATGAATGTGGATGTCAACTGTTTGTGAGAATCCATCGTTAGCGTGATGGTAGTTTGTGTGCTATTTACATCGCCGCTCCAATCGCCGAAAAAGCTGCCGGAATCCGGGGTGGCGGTAAGCGTTACCTGGGTTCCGACGGGATATGGCCCGTTGGGCGGGTTGAGCGTTACGGTTCCCTCTCCAACGATATTGGTTGTAATGCTGTAATGCTGAAGGAAAGAGGCCGCAATATTTTTATCACCATCGATGTTAATAAATTGGGGATTGGTCGTACCGGTCAAATCGCCGCCCCAGGTAATAAAGGTATTTCCGGTATCCGGAACCGCGGTCACCAACACGGATGTGCCGAGGAAATACGCGCCACCGGTCGGCGTAATTGAATTCGGAGGGGGATCCAGTGTTACGCTACCAGGCCCGGTGGTTACCACATTTACGGCAAATACCGGGTTAAAGGAGGCGGAGACAAATTTATCGGAATCCATTATTAGCGTATCGGGAGTGCTGCTGCCGTTTAAGTCGCCGCCCCAGCCAATTAATCCGAATCCTTCGTTTGGCACTGCGGTAACCACGACTTGCGTTCCGGTAAAATACAGCCCGCCAGGAGGACTGAGCGTAATCGCACCATTGCTCCCGGGAGAAGTGATAAGCGAAAATTGGCGAATAATAGAGGCTGTTACCTGCTTATCGGAATCCATGGTGATCGTAACCGGGGATTGATTACCGGTTAAATCACCGATCCAGCCGCCAAAGCCGTACCCGGAATCGGGATTGACAGTGAGCGTGACAACGGTACCGGCGTCATAAATACCACCGGGCGGATTGAGTGCGACGCTGCCGGAGCCGATGGTATCCACATCCAAAACATATTGGCGGTTGAAGGTTGCAACCACATTTTTGCTGGCGTCCATCGTTACCACCGCCGGGTTGTCTGCGCTGGTAAAATCACCGCTCCAGCCTTTAAATGCAGTGCCGGAGTCCGGGGTGGCGGTTAGCGTAACCGGGGTTCCTTCAAAATAGTTTCCACCGGGTGGATTAAGACCGACGCTGCCGGTTCCGGTGCCTTCGTTGGTTACCGTTAAAACAAATTGGCCGGTAAAATTCGCATTCACATTTTTGTGGTCGTTCATTGTTAGTGTTTGCGGATTGGTAGTACCAAGCAGGCTGCCGCTCCAGCCGATAAAAATTGAGCTTCCCTGGGGAATCGCTGTTAAGGTTACCACGGTTCCCGATTCGTAAACGCCGCCGGGGGGATCGAGCGTGACATTGCCGATACCGTTTAGATTGAGATTTAACACCAACTTATCGTTATGCGTCCAATCCGACCAGGCCATGTTTGCACCGGTATTCGCCGGGAAATTTAACGGGAAGGTAGTATTGTTATAAAAATTGATGATATGCGGCATCCAATCATGTTCTCCGGAAGGTGGAAAACTTGCTTCGTTATGCAGCCATTGGAAGGCCCGCACCAGCGCTTGATTTTCCCAATTCCAGACATTATACCCTTTGCGGTAGAGGATAACGGCGGTAACAAACGCGCCTTGTAAACTTTCGTAAACGGTATTTTCTTGCGCCGGTGGCCAGGCAAAAGCGCCGCCAAAACGCTGATCATCCGGTAGAACACCATCAATAGCGTTGCCGTCTTTTTGCGTGCCCTGAGGATTTATACCAACCGGGGCATTGGGATTTGCCTGCCAGCTTAAATCGCCGAAAGTAAAACCGCTGTAACGCTGACGGTCGCCCAACCAACCGCGGAAAATTGTTGCAACACGCGCCAATGCCGGGCCATCATTTAAATATGCCGCAATTGCAGCGCGAGCAGCGCCGGCATAATTGCCTAAATAATTGGGATGAGTTTCATGATCGTCAACCAGGGTACTGCCGCCAAGGTTTGCCGCTAATAATGTATTTAACCAGTTGGTGAATGTGGTTTCATCTGTACCGGATAGATTCAGTAAATCGGCAGCAGCAATAATGGCCGGAAGGTTCCGTGCCAATGCGGTCGCAGTACCACCGGCTTCCGTACCGATGGCAGCTAAAATGCCGTTTATCGCTTCCGTGCGGTAGTTTGCCTGACCGGTGCGGGAAAACAGCAGGGCTTTGGCAAAAATGGTCACATCTGAGTCGTCATCAGGGTCTGCCAGGTTGGGCGTACCCAATGGTGTATCGGCTGCGGCTACCATGCTTTGGTAAGCCGGGCCAAAAACCGGTTTCGGTGTCAGTTCCGAAAGCGAGGTCCACATTCCCTGTCTCTTATACACATCTCC
>CAXHHS010000931.1:0-3099 GCA_964015645.1 uncultured bacterium | reverse complement strand
AATGGAGTCTCGTGGGCTCGGAGATGTGTATAAGAGACAGGTCCAAAAGCGACATCTCGCCAAAAAAATCGCCCTCGCTTAGAATTGATAAAATGACTTCTCGACCGTCGTCGCTAATGCGCGAAATTTTGACCCTGCCATCGAGAATAACAAACATTGTAGAGCCAATCTCTTCTTCAATTAGTATTAGATTATCTTTGTGGTAACGTTGTTTGCTGGCAACCTGGGTAATTTTCTCCAAATCTTTATCGCTCAACTCAGAAAATAATGGAATACCTTTTAACAAATTGACTTCCATGAATCACTCCCGTTAATATTGAATAATATACCCTTTAACATTAAGCTGGTTGTTAATTGCAGGGATTGCTTTTTCCGCATCTTCTCTTGAGTTATATCCTGCAATAACAACAATATATAAAGAATTTCCGTTTCGTGTTTTCTTCATCACTTTCGTGTCAGAATAATATTTTTGATATTTTCGGCTAACATTTCGGGCGTTTTGAACCGTGCTAAATGCGCCAACCTGGATGCCAAACTGCTTCCCATTCTCATCTATCGGCTGAACAGTCTTCTTTCCTGAGCCATTTTTATTTTTTGTTTGCCGATCGTTATTGATAGCGATAATTCGCTGAAAGAAGGATTCATCCTCCAAAATTCGCCGGGAAGTTTCGTAATACCCGCGGGCGGAATAGAATTGCGAAACACGTTTTTTAATAAAGTTTTGCAACTGTGGATCTTTGCTGACGGAATACGCGGACAGCATTTTTTGAGAGGCGGATTCCGCATCGCTTTCGAAGATCGCATCAACAAATAATTTCCAATCCGCGGTTTGAATTTTATTCTGCTGATGTAAGTTTTGCAACTCCACCAGCTTCCCGGATTGGTATAATTTCGCCAATGTCATATCCGTTTGGGCAAACGAATTTAAGCAAAGCGCTAAAACAAGCCATAAAGCGCACACGCCGTACTGCTTAAATTGCAACCGCCAAACGGGTTCGGTTACGAATTGAATGAATCGATACTTTGACATTGCGGACATATCCAAACCGGTGATTGTGTTTTGTATTGGCAATTGGTGCAACAAAAATCTGTTTTTACTTCGCCATTCACATTATTGAAATATGACAGCGATTGATTTGCAGCCAGTTTATACTGCCCTTTATTAAAATAATAGTTAATTTTTTTTCGGATCAACGTAGGCGATGCCGGGTATTCCGCCTCTAATTGGCCGAGAACTTCCAGGGCATTGTCGTAATCACCTTTTTTGTTATAAATTTCGGCAAGTGCCAAACCGGCTCTCAGTTCTTTTTTATCTTTATTTAACTGATCCTGGTAAAGATTTTCCGCATCAGCATACCGTCCCATTTCGAACCAGGTTT
This sequence comes from uncultured bacterium, assembly GCA_964015645.1. Lineage (GTDB taxonomy): Bacteria > Calditrichota > Calditrichia > RBG-13-44-9 > J075 > CAXHHS01. The sequence continues at coordinate 1,720 of CAXHHS010000931.1, read as the reverse complement.
TTTCCAGTTCCGGGTAAACAATGTGTGCTTTATTCGGAACCATTTCGCACAATTTTTTCCATTGCGCCACGGCTTCATCCAGGCGGTCTTCTGCCTGGTACGATTTGCCTAAGAAATAATAAGCCGCTGCGCAATGGCGATCTTTTTTCAATGCCTCCTTCATCTTGATTCGGGCATCTTTTCCTCTATCCTGTTCTTGCAAAACCTGCGCTTGAAACACCAAATAAAGCGCCTGGCGTTGTTGATATTCTTCCGGAAGGATTTTCATATATTTATTGGCTGTTTCCTCTGCCTCTTTCCACTGCTGCGACTTCTCTAACATTTCGATCAATTTTTGCACGACCTCCGGGTCTGTTTTTCGCTCAATCGCCAATAAATCTTTTGCTGTCGCAATTCCTTTGTCGTAATCTCGTTGCACATCATAATCGGTAAGCAGGCTTTTTAGAACCGGGATACGAGTTTCAAGCGAAAGGCCGGATCGTAACGTCAGATCTTTGTGAATTCGTACTGCGTTGCTTAGCAGCCCTTTGTCGCGGAGGAGATCGCCTAACCGTAAATATGCCGATACATTTTCACTGTCCTCGCGAACCGTATCTTTAAGCTTTTGAATCGCAAGACGTTCATTTCCCTCTGCCAAATGTTCCAGTGCTTCAAGATAGGTGTTTTCCTGGTTTTGGGTTTTCCGCTGGTTAACGGAATATAGAACAACAAAACCGATTACGAAAACAATCACGATCAGCAAAAATAGATCAAATGCCGGGCTTTCAGCCATCCAAAGCCCCCTTTAGTTCGTTTTTGGGATTTGGTTCAGGTGCGGAAATTTGTGGCAGGTCTCCTTCTTCGGGAATTTCATCGATGGACATATTTCGCAAACTTTCCAATTCGGTTAGCAATTGGCGATTTTTTTTGCGCAATTCTTTGATCTCACTTTTAGCCTGGAGAACTAAAAATGCCATAAAAATTCCTCCGACAACCGCCCCGGAGGTTAGGGTGATTAAAATAACTGCCAGCAGGTTTACGCCGGTAAATGTGCTGTTAAAGATCGTAATATCAACATACTGGCCATTATTTTGGGTTAATACAAATAGCGCTACTAAAAAGACTAAAATTTTAACAAATGTTAAAAAGATTTTCATAATGTTGCCTTCAATAAATTTCGTAAAAATATAGTATTATCGAATAAAAATCAAACTGTTTTCATGCTAAAATCATCAACGAGATAACACTATCTACACTTTGTCGTTAATAGAATTAAAATATACAAAACTATAAGATTGTATGAACGAAAGAAAAAAAAATCTTTTAATCTTTTAAGCGCTTTCTATATTTGAGTTTGATTTTGTGAGCAATATCAAATAATTACGCCGTGCAAAAATACTATACAGCGAATTTTTATGCAATAGCGGCGAACTTTTAACTGAGAGCACGCAAGATGAAACGAACCGCTTTAGATTCAATTGTAAAATCCTTTTCCCGAAAGTTGAAAACTACCTGGCAGGTTGTGTTTTTACCGTCAGTGCTTGTTTATATCATGTCCTTATTCCATTTATTTTATGTTAAGCCGGCATCAAATGAATCTGTTCGCCCATTTGCCAAAAACCTCGATCTTATTAGCTATATCATTGCCATCGTACTAACCCTGGCTATTTTTAATTTGAAACGAAAATATTTTTCCCGGAAATCTGTCTCTTATACACATCTGACGCTGCCGACGAGCTTC
>CAXHHS010000930.1:0-3106 GCA_964015645.1 uncultured bacterium | reverse complement strand
CCGTTTAAATATCAATTGGGAGATAAACGTATCCGATGAATCCCACTGCAATAATCGCACTGATCCAAAAAATTATGCGGTTAACAATATGGGAACGAGCCTTAATGTAATTCAAATAGAATGAAATTCCCAACGCCACAAATGTCAGCACTAAAAAGATATTGCGGTATTGTGTTAAAAATGCAGTAAATGACAGGCTTCCTAACCCGAGGAAGCTGAATACCAATGGTAGTACTCAGCACGGGCGGCTAAGGAAGGCAAATACAACCGTTAAAACGCTAACTGTCTTTTCTTTCATTGTTCTCGTATTTTGAATTTCTGTATTCGATTATTTCCCCAATCAGCGATGTAAATCCAACCGGATTTATGAATAGCTATATCCGTTGGCCGCTCAAATTGACCGGATTCTCTTCCCTGCGTGCCGAGTTGGGTTAGAAAATTTCCATTTGAATCAAACACTTGAATCCGATGGTTGTAAAAATCAACCACATAAATTCGCCCGGCAGCATCTATCTCTACCGCGTTTGCGACATTGAATTGACCATGCTGTCGATCCTCTCCACTAAAGCCGCCCCATGACTGTAACGGTTTTCCATCCGAACTGAATTTTTGAATACGGTGATTATAGGCGTCAGCGACAATAATATTTCCAGCCTTATTCACTACAACATCTGTCGGATAATACAATTGACCGAACTCATGACCTTCCACGCCGAATTGCGAAATGAAATTCCCGCGTGAATCAAATGTTTGTATACGATCATTGTAGAAATCGGCTACCAGGACATTACCATTTTGATCGAAATTCACCGCCGCCGGAGCGTCAAACTGTCCGGCACTGACGCCACTTTCTCCCCATGAAAACTGGTAAACCCCATTGGTATCAAAAACGTGTCGGCGGTCAGTTCCATCGGCCGGACTAGAAACGAATCCATTTTGATGAACAGTTAGATGCATCGGGCGGTCAAATTCTCCCGGATTGTTTCCGGTAATGCCCCATTCGGTAATAAACTCTCCTTCGGCGGTAAATTTTTGGATGCGGTTGTTGCCGGAACCCGAAATATACACATTGCCCGATGCATCTATAGCCACGCCGATAGGCTGAATGAATTGACCTGCTGCGCTGCCTTCGCCGCCCCATTGGCTGACAAACTCAATTTCAAAGCGGCTTTCCTTTTTACAGCTTGTTAAACCTACTAAAATCGTAACGACGCCAAAAAGTATCAGCGGCAGCCTAACCAGATTCATTTTATCTCCTCAAGTTTCTCCTGCTTAACATAAAAGCGTTTTGTCTGTTAGAATAATAGGATTCTCGTTCCAAGAGAGAATGTCCAATCTGTAGCTAATTGTTCACCATTAAGCTCGTTAACAACCGGGATTTGCAGCGAGGTTTCAATTAACCAGCGCCTTCCCCCAACGTATTGAAGCCCCGGAGACAGAAAAACAGTAGTGCCGCCGGAATTCTCATTGGTCACGCCGTCCACCTTACTTTTTGCGGCGGTTGTTCCGTTTATTTCCAGAAAACCGTTCAGTTGCGGCTGTGGATAGGTCTCGTAAACGGCTGGCAGCAGCCGGTAGCCGAATGCCAGGTTGTAGGAAAAACTATTTCCGAAATCAACCTGATTATGGGAAGTGTTCAGATTGTAAATTCCTTCCAGATAGACGCCGAGCCGGTTTTTGATCCAACCGGCAACGGTAGAAATAAAGTAATCTGTTGATCCGCTGCCAAGTGCTGGTGTTTTTTCTTCATCCCCGGTAGGAAGTTTGATGCCCGCCTTTGACGCTATGCGAAATGTCTCCAACTTCCGGTCACTCTGGTAGAGCAAGTACTTGGCAAATAACTGCATGTCACCAATTCCGAAGCTGGAAATATCCTGCGCATTCGTATTAAAATTAATATCCATAAACGGCACGATAGCGCCGACTTGAAAGCGATCGCTCATCAGGTTATAAGGAATAGCTACCGGCGTGACCCGAACAGTCACGCGGCGATCCATATCATCAGTAATTTCTTTGCCATCCTGCAAAAGCGTTTCTTTACGTACGAATTTTGCAAATGTTCGAATTCCCCGGCCTTCCAAACCCAGCATGATAGGCGTGTCGGTATTGATGGGCGGACCTTGTGAAAATCCCTCTTGTATGCTCAACAGAAGCATAATGATGGTTAAAATTATGGAGCTTTTCAAATATTTGACTAACATTGCTTTACCTCATTCGTTTAGAGATAGTTCTAAAAATATGATCCTTAATTCTCTTTGGCTTCAACAATTTCAGCCTTGAAGCCCAGATTTTCGACTGCCTCAACCAACTGTTTTTGATGGGATTTGTCGCCCAAACAGGTAAGCGTGGCCTGATTGTTCTCTAAATTCACCTCAACATTTTTCGCACAGCCAATACCGTTCAGGGCATTCTCTACGCGGGAAACGCAATTCTCACAAGTCATGCCCTCGATCTTCAGCGTTACTTTTTTGGCCGGGGCATCCAAAGTAACTTCGGATTTATTCCCGTTAATTTCTCGCGGGGTGAACCCGGCTTCTTTCACTTTCTTTCGAAGCACGGATTCGGCAATTTCAGCATCTTTTTTGAGATAAAGGAACACTACGCCATCATTCACTTTTATTTCGATCTTTTCCACGCCTTGCAGCGATTTTAATTTCTTCTCCAGACCGTAGGCGCAGAACGGGCAAGAAAGACCATCTACGCGAATGGTTATTTTTTCTCCCTTAAACACGGTGCCAGACTCCTGATTCGCCAAAACAAGATGGTTTGCAAAAAAGCCCGCCACAAAGATGATGAATAATACAAAAGCGGAGTTTAAGATAATGGTTTTCATTAGATTGTCTCCTTTCAGTTTAGTGATCAAAAAATCTTTCTTTCTGCTTAAATGATTTTTTATTTCCCCTCTATTTTGCTGTCATCCCTGCAAACGCTTTTAATTCAAAAAAGTAACGCAGGATGATATTTTTTAACTTTTAGCTTCCCGCAAAACGGTAGCGGATCCAGTAGCCGATAGCGCCGCCAATTACCGAACCTACCAGCGCGCCGCCAAACCAACCCAATACCTGTCTCTTATACACATCTCCGAGCCCACGAGACTCCATTGCAT
>CAXHHS010000929.1:0-3110 GCA_964015645.1 uncultured bacterium | reverse complement strand
GTAAAGAACTTGGAGAAATCCAAATCCAACCATTTCCAGGATTGACCGATTTCACTAAACTGTAACGATTGATCGGTAACAGTTTCAAAAAGCGGACGCCCGTCGTTTTCACGAACTTGTGAAAATACCGCTGGCGTATATCGCCGCCCGGCCTGGGCAAAATACCGCAGGGAAAGATTCCAATTATCGAACAGCTTTAAGCCAAATAACCTGGGGTGTTCTCCTTTACGAACATTCATTGCCAGGTTGAAGGAAACCGTCCAGGGGCGGTCCCAGCGGGCCGGCACTTCGCGAATGGGTTGCTCTTGTAAAATGTTCTGTTCGAACAGCAGCCCGGCATCGGATGATGACGATTTTGAGGTAATAATCGAGTAACTTCCATTAACGATACCGGTAAAATACTTCCAAAAGCGGGTTTTGTATTCCAACTCCATACCACGCCCGCGGGCATAATCGAGGTTTACATAGGTAATTCCATCAATGCCTCGGCGAACCTGGGGGATGCTAACGGTTTGAACGTAATCGAAAATGTCACTGTAATAAGCCGTTACGCTTAGCACGGAATTATTGGTGATCTTATAACGAACGCCTAATTCATATTTAACGCTGGTTTCCGGATCGAGAGTAGGATTTCCGAATGTCTGGAATGCGGATTTAAAGCGACCCGGGCCTAATTTTGCGTAAACGAATTGTGGTTTGGGGCGCTTGGAAAAATGCCCGTAATTAAAATACAACATCATGTTATTGGAAACCGGGTGAGAAACACCTAAGCGCGGCATTAAGCGTAGTTTGAACCGATTGCCAAAAAGGTTGACAGTGTCGTCCTCATACTGCCGTTGCAATTCCTCGGAAAAGGTGGAGTTCTCGCCGAAAACATTGTCGTCTACATAGCTGCCGGGCATCCAATAATCCAGGCGAACGCCGGCATTTAAAAAGAAACCGTTGAACTTGATGTCATCCTGAACATAAAACGCCCCATCTGCCGGGTTTACACGGTAAATATCCTGGCTAGAGCCAAAGCCGCCTTCCACCGAGGGATCGGCGATGTCGATCAATTGCATTTCTTTAAAGGATGATTCAAACCCGGCTTTAAAGGTATGAATATTGTTAATGATACTGGTTATATCACCTTTAATGGTAATGTCATCAACATAATGGTCGTGCCAGGTGTCGTCATTTCCGAAATCATAAAAGCCATCGCCGGGAATAATGCGTATTCTATTCGGGTCGCCCCCGGGATTAAAATACTCTACCGGAAGGCGGGGAACGTCAATCGCCTGGATGTATTCTGTCCAGTGGCGTCCTTCCCAATCTGCTCTTAGCTGAGTAAAAAAGCTACTAACTCGTAATTCATAAAATGTGGTTTTGCTGAGCGTATGCTGCCAGGTAAAACCAATTTGTTCATTATCATGGGTAAATGTGTTAAAATTATCCAGGTTCTTGGAAAAGGTATACGGAAAACCCGGTGTGGCTTCTACAAATTCCAGGTTTGTTTGCAGTGATTGGGTATTTTGGTTAATGGCGAGAGAGCGATTATAAGCAAATGTTAAATTATAACGCGGGCTAATTTTCCAGGTAAGTTTGAAGATACCCGACCAATTGTTGTTTTGGCGAGGCGCGAGTGTGGTTTCATCGATTAATTCATTGCCAAAAAGGTTGATGCGCGGGCCAATTGATGACCGTAGTTGTGTCGAGGTTGCCCTGGTAAAATCATCGGAGAGAAAGGTATAGAAATTCAGAAAGAAGTACATCTTTCCGGGGATTTTTAAATTTATCCAGGGGAGCAAAGCGTTGGTAATAGGTTCGGGGCCGCCGAGATTGAACTCGAATTGATCGGTGTTAAAGCTGAAATCAGCATCATCGAAAATGCCACCGTGATCCGTTAAGTACGAAAAAAATGCCTGGAGTTGATCCCCGCCGCTTTTAGTGCGAACGTTTACCACCCCGGAAGTTGCCTGGCCAAATTCTGCCTGGAAACCACCGGTAATCACTTCGACCTCTTCCAGGGCATTGGCGCTGATATTTAATCCGAACCCGGTACCGGAAAGCGGGTCTTGAACGGAAACGCCATCCAAAAGATATTGCGCCTCATAAGATCTTCCCCCGCGAATATGGATTTCTTTATCCTGGGTTACAACACCAACCTGCTGACTAACAAGCTCCGTTGCTTCATTGGCAATGGCATTTGAAATATCCTCTGTTGATAATCCACGGACGGTGCTGGTCTCTTCCAAATCGATCAGTGGTTTTTCGCCGATCACTTCTACTTCCTGCCCCAAAGCCAGCGGTGTTGATTCCATATTAAAATTGACATCTATCGTGCTACCGGCTAAAACCTTTACTGCTGTTTGCTGTATAACTTTATACCCGATATAGGAAACTTCCAGGGTATATTCGCCGGATTCAATGTCGGTAATAACATAAAATCCATCCACATCGGTTGTCGCACCGTAATAGGTGCTTTTGACCAGGACATTTACACCAATCAATGCTTCACCGGATTCTTTATCCTTTACAACGCCGCGAATTGTGCCGGGTTGTTGAGCATACACTGCTGTCGCACCAATAAAGATTATACCGAATAATATGAATAGTTTTTTCATACCAGAAAACCTATTTTTTGCCCTACAAAATTTTCCAAATAGACTAAACTGAGACTTTAAACCATCGCTTCAATTCCCCCTTTGAAGGGGGTTAGGGGGATGTCTTCTCAAAATTCTCTATCCACTCTTCAATCGATCTTACCACTTCCTTCAAATTCCTTTTTACATCCAAATCATCAAAACGCAAAAATGAAACTCCAAATCCCTCCATCTCACTCTGCCTGTCCAAATCTTTCACTTGCACCTCTTCCGAATCATGGCTCGATCCATCAATTTCAATCGCCAGCATTAACTCATGGCAGAAGAAATCTACAATATATTGATCAATGGGAACTTGCCTATGAAATTCATAACCTAATTTTTTACCTTTTATTTCTTTCCATAAAAGCACTTCTGATAGAGTGCTGTTTTTTCTGAGTTCCCTCGCTATTGGTTTTAGCTTGGGATTGTAGGGAATTATTTCTGTCTCTTATACACATCTGACGCTGCCGACGAGCTTCTTGGTGT
>CAXHHS010000928.1:0-3111 GCA_964015645.1 uncultured bacterium | reverse complement strand
ATTGAAGCCTGTGTTCGCTAGCGCGAAACAGGCTTCAAAAATTGACCACTTTTGATTTTAAAAGTTTTGACCATAAATTCTTGGAACGATTCAGAGTAAAACGATTGCTATAGCCAACTACCGCTGCTACTTTTAATCCTTTTTCCTCTATCCTTGTTAGACTAACGCGCTTTCAATACCGGAGTCTTTTACGAAAAGACAGGTGGAGTTGATTTGCTCAGTTGTTTTGCGCATAAAGTCGAAGTTCGGTTTTTCCCCGACGCCAAAGATGTTGACATCCGCTTTCGGAGCAGCGGCAATGGTGTCTTGAAAGTTGCCGGCAATTACGTGAAATTCTGTGAGCGACGGTAGGCGTGCCATATCGCTTAATCTTTCCAGGAAATCGTACATACGCTGTTTGTCTTGCTCGCTGTCGGCGGTTGTTACAAGATTCAGCCGGCCTTCCCAATTCAATTGAAGATGCAGCGCAATCAATACCGCCAGGTTCCAATTGGTGCTTTTCTCCCGCAGCCAAAGGTTTATGTCTTTTTGCATCCCAAACGCGACACGAGGATGCTGGCGTAAAATCATCACGCCCAATTCCTCGCGAGAGGCTTCTGCAACTAATGCATCGATGGCGTCATCGCTAACTTTTTTAGAACCGAGGGTCAAAAATAGAATGTTGGGCTTAAATGTTCCACCTCTCAATGTCTGGATTACAGATTTTGAGCCGTGTATAAAATTATCGTTTTCGATGACGGCGGAGTTAACGAAAATGCCCTGGTTTTTAAGAGGGGAAAGGAGGTTGCCCAATGCACCTAAATTTTCGTCACGTTGATTGGGGCTTACGGTAAAAGCAAAAATGCTGCCGGCGGGATGGGTTATATCGCGAATAAACAACAGCGGCCCGCTCCAAACTTTCGGGTTATCGACGGGGAGCAGCAAATCCGGTTTCCAGGAAACCTGGTGGCGAGGGAATTTTGCTGCAATTCGCGAGGCGCGTTCTGCCAGCACCAAAAACATTCCGCCGCGAATATCGCCGAAATCCGCCTCTAATCCGCGGCGTGTGAGCCAGATGTAAAGCAGCGTAATAATAATAATGGCAATCGCACTAAAAACGGGGTCGATCAAAAACATCATAAACGTACAGCCGGCGAAGCCATAAAAAGACACCGTTCGTGGAATTTTGATCGTGGGGCGAAAGCTGATGATATTCATACTTTGTTGAATAAATACGACCAAATTTAGCATTCCATAAGTAATCAAGAAAAACATTGTGATTAGCGATGCTAAAAAGTTTAAATCGCCCATCATGGCAATTACGACAAATCCGGCGGTAAAAATCATCGCGTTCATCGGTTCGTTGGATTTCGATTTTTTGGCAAAAAACTTGGATGCCGGTACCGTACCGTGCTCTGCCAACGCTTGCAAAATTCGCGGTGCACCAAGAATGCTGCCCAACGCGGAAGAGAATGTCGCTGCCATAATCCCCATCGTTACAATTAGCGGAAATGCTGCGGAATCTACCATCACAAATTGGTTGTTGAGCAGTTGATCCGCTGGAAGATACTGCGCCATAAAAACAGTCAGCACGATATACACAATCAGCGTCAACCCAACGGCCCACAACGTGCCTTTCGGAATGGAATTTCGCGGGTCTTTTAAATCGCCGGACATATTCGCCCCGGCCATAATGCCGGTAACCGCCGGAAAAAAGACCGCAAATACTTGCCAAAATCCCGCGCTGCTTTCAAAGGTGCCAATCAGCGGCACGGTTGCTGCCGGTTTGATATCCATCGAAAAAAAGCTGACCAGCGATGCGCCGATAATCGCCATAATAATGTATTGAGTTTTAATCGCAAAAGAGGTGCTTATGATAGAAATGGTAATTAATACTGCCCAGGTACCCATTTGCACCGCAAAATAATTGTGCTCCGGGAAAAGGCTTACCCAGCCTTCCGTAAACCCGATGATGTATAACGCAGTCGAAAGCGTTTGCGACACATAAAACGGGATTCCCACGCTGCCCCCGGTTTCCAATCCCAATGATTTTGTAATAATTGAATACGCCCCACCGGCGCCGATTTTAATATTGGTGGTAATCGACGCCATCGAAAGGCTGGTGGCAAGTGTAATCGATTTGGCAATCAAAATGATTGCAATCGCGCCCAGCAAACCGGCGTTACCGACCACCCAGCCCAGGCGTAAATACATAATGACGCCCAGGATGGTTAGCACCGTCGGCGAAAACACACCGCCAAAAGTGCCGAATTTTGTACCGCCATCCTCCGTTCCTTCCTTCTTTCCTGCGCCGCCCAATGACCCGATTGACGTAACTGCATCCAGAGACAATTTCATTTGCCATTCCTCATTTGGTTCGCTTTACCCCTTCGAATTAATTTGGAGGTTATTCTTATACCACTTAGGTGCTAAGCCACCAAGTTTCACCAAGATTTATAATATTTCTTTGTGAACCTTTGTGGCTTCGTGTCCTGGTGGCCTGCCAGAGCAGGCAAACAAACTTCCCATAACCTCTAAAAATAATTATCATTCACCAACATTACTGATAACAATAAAATGAAACGTGATCGGAATTGAAAAATTTTAAAATTAAAATTCAAAAAAATGCAAAAAAAAAGCAGCGGAAAAACGTCGCTGCTTTTTTAAGTTAAAAAAATGAATTCTTTTTTGGGTTATGCGAGAGCTTCTTCCAGTGGTTGGGCTGCCGGGAAATCGACCGGTACTTCTGCCAGGCGGCCGATAAAGTTCGTAAATACTTTATCCGTTACCAGGGCAACAAGGTCGATTAAGGCGGTTTCGTTATATCCTAAAGCGAAAAACGCATCGATGAGTTCAGGATCGGCTTTGCCGCGATTTTCGGTGATAGATATTGCCAGACGGGTCAGAACGTTCAATTTTTGATCTTCAATTGTGCCGGCGCGTAAGTTCAGGGTATCTTCGTCGCTAAAACCATTCATTTTGGCGATAGCAGTGTGGGCGGCCTGGCAATAAGTGCATCCGTTGGTTTGGGAAACGGCTAAAGAAACCGCTTCACGTTCTTTGGCATTAAAAGAGCCTTTTGCCTGCGCTCCGGAAAATGCCAGGTAGGATTCCAGGGCATTTGCGGAATGG
>CAXHHS010000927.1:0-3113 GCA_964015645.1 uncultured bacterium | reverse complement strand
GAGATGCAATGGAGTCTCGTGGGCTCGGAGATGTGTATAAGAGACAGGTGTTTCCGCATCCCACCGTTCATCACAAGTCTTTTCACCGCCACAAACCGGACGCCGGTGGGTATCCAACAAATTAACAGCAACAATTGCAGCTTTTGTATTTATTGCGCTCGTGGCATGGAATTACCGGGGTTTCGAGCGTTGGCTGAAACCGGATTCCGTGCCGGATGAAAAACACATCCTGGTGCTGCCTTTCACTAATGTGGCGGGCAATGAGGCCAACCAGGCATTTTGCGATGGCCTGGTAGAAGTGCTCACCAGCAAATTAACCCAATTAGAGCAATTCCAGGGATCGCTGTGGGTGGTTCCGTCGGCGGAGGTGCGCAAACGCAGTATCTCTTCCGCTTCGGAAGCGAACGAGCAATTCGGGGTAAACCTGGTGATTAGCGGCAGCGTACAACGCTCGGCTGATGAAATTCGCCTGACAATGAATTTGGAAGACCCGCAAAAATTGCGAATCATCAATTCGGTGGTATTAACCGAAACGCTCGCCGGAGTATCGGATTTCCAGGATAATGTGATTGACCGGCTTAGCAAAATGTTAGAGGTAAAGCTGCTGCCGCAAAACCGGCAAGTGCTGGCTGCAGGAAATACATCTGTCCCCAAAGCGTTTGAATATTATTTGCAAGGGCGGGGATATTTGCAAAACTATACCGATTCGGAAAATATAGAAAATGCGATCCATTTATTTAGCCAGGCAATTGAAGAAGATTCTCTATATGCTTTGGCTTACTCCGGCTTAGGGGAAGCCTATTTTAGGAAGTATCAAATAAACCTGGAAAATAATTTAGTCCAGAGAGCAATTCGGAATTGCGAATTGGCTTTACAACTCAACGATAATCTTGCCCCGGTGTACATTACATTGGGATTTATTTACAGTCGCACCGGGAAATATGAAGCAGCAGTAAAAGAATTAGAACGTGCCCTGAAAATTGAACCGTTGAATTCTGATGCACATCGTTTAATAGCGGATGCATATATTAAATTGAACAAATTAAGCTACGCCGAAGAAACCTATCGAAAAGCGATCGAATTAAAACCCGGTTACTGGGATAACTACTATCGATTAGGGCTTTTTTATTTAAGAACCGGCTCGTTGGATAAAGCAGAAAAATATTTGCAGAAAGCTGTCGAATTATCGCCATTAAACTATAGGCTCTATAGAGATTTAGGGACTGCATATTTTCTAATGGAGCGATTCCAGAAAGCAATATCTGCATATTCTCGCTCAATTGATATTGAACCGAATTCTGCATCCTATAGCAACCTTGGCGTTCTCTATTCCGATCAAAAAGATTATCGAAAGGCAAGCAAAAATTTCGAGAAAGCACTAGAATTAAATAACCGTCAATATGTGCTTTGGGGAAATTTGGCCGTCTGTTATAGCCATTTGTCGGATGAAAGACACAAATCGAAATTGACATTTGAAAAGGCGATTCAATTGGCGGAGCAGAAACTAAAAGTGAATCCTAATGACGCAAGAGTTATGACCTCTTTAGCGGATTATTATATACGTGTGGGGCAATCGGAAAAATCCGGCTCTTTAATAAGAAGAGCACTTATTCTTTCCCCCAATGATATTGATATGGTTTTTCGAGCTTCCGAAATATATGCAATGCTCGGAGATCCAAAAAAGGCATTAATACTTTTGGAAGAAGCAGTGTCACGTGGTTATTCTATCGATAGAATTAAAAAATCACCAGCGTTGAATTCATTGCACTCTAATAATCGTTTTAAAAAATTATTGCTGAATTAGTAAACCAATCTTTGAAAGGTTTTGAACCTCTCGAAGATTTGATCAACGTCTTAAATCGACAATAAATTGTTGATCAACTATATTTAAAGTAATCTAAATTATCTATCTTAAAACCGAATGGAGGAGAGATATGGCAGGCAAAAAAAGAGGTAATATAGCACGAAGAAGTGCGATCAGGATTAAAACAAAGGATGGCAGCGATATTGCTCGTATCGAGTCAACAAACAAGGTACTTGAACGAGGAGAGCTACTTTTGTTTGTTTCTGAACATGAGGGTAGTGAGATGAGTCGTAAGTCTTTGGAACTTCATTTCAATCCTGGAAAAATCTGCAGTTCTGAAAATGGAGAAGAGGGGCGTTCAGTAGCTACTCTAAAGCTCCCTATAAATTCTTCTAAAACAGTTTCAATCTGTCCCAGGGCGCCGTATGGTAGATTAGGACTTTCGATAACCGGATATCGAATTTTTGATATATTGGAGATGGATATTATTATTGGCGAAGAGGGTGATTAATCCGATATTTACAAAATCAAATCAAAATCCCCGCCGAGCACGCGGTCGAGGCGGCCGGTGCGCCAGTTTTTAATACTATCGCGCACCAATGGGGATGGGGCTTCGCGGTAGCGGCGAACGATGGTTAATTTCCCATCGCTATCGCTGGTTTCGAAACAGTGCAGCGCCTGTTTTAGCAGACCATCGGCAATATTTTCTGCCGGTTCCGGCGGTTGGGAAATGACTTGTACACGCACCTTACTGCGCAAAAACGATTTGCCTGAGCCTTCTTTCGCCGGGTATTCCAGCACGTGCAAACCGGATTCATCTTCTAAAATTCGAAATGCGGCGTACCCGGCAATCGCCAGCAGCATTCGATAAGATTGTTTTCCGTTACCGCTAATTTCTTGCAGAATTTTATGGCGCATGCGGCGCTTTTCTGCCCAGTGTTGATACATTTGTGCAATTTGCCGGGCAAAGGCAACGGTTGACTGCGCGTCGATAGCGGGATCGCTGCTGCTTTCAATCAGCACAAAGGCATCTTGCGGTTTGTTCTCCGCCAATCCCTGGCAGGCTGCTTCAATTAAATAAAGCTGCTGTGCCAACCGCTGGATCAGCGCGGGCGAATATTGATTCCGCTCGCCGGGGTTGGGGCCTATCAGGCGATTCAATAATCGCCTGGCAGTGGAAAAACCGGTCTCGATTCGATCCATGTACTCCGCAATCCCCAAAATGGCAAAGCGTTCGGCAGACTCCCAAAATTCGGAGTTGGCCATTTGTGCCAGCGCGCCCTGTTTTTGAAGCTGCCAATCTTCACTT
>CAXHHS010000926.1:0-3114 GCA_964015645.1 uncultured bacterium | reverse complement strand
TACACCAAGAAGCTCGTCGGCAGCGTCAGATGTGTATAAGAGACAGTTTATACGCTTTAAAAAAACCGGTAGTATCAAGATAGTTTGATTGCTCATTCGGCTTTTCATTCAGCATCACGATCAATCGTGCCTTGAAACCCTCTTTTTGCAACGGACTCGTTGGCTGCAGCGCGCGAATTTCCGGTTTCATAAACGATTCAAGCGTGCGGTTGACGTCAAACAGCACCAACTCGCTTTCCTGGGAGGCAATTTTTGCAAATAACTCAATCACTTGATCTGTTTTTACCGTGGCATCAACCAGCGATTGGAAGGCATAAATCGGCGGTAATTGTTCTACCTTAGTTTCATCGGAGAGCAGTTTTTCGACCAAATCACTGTTTGCTTTGGTTAAGTCAAAAATCTGGTCGCCGGCGTTTTTGGGAAAAGAGTTATATTTAAACGGATCGTATTCCGGTTTAATTTCCAGCCACCTGAACTGCTCAAACCCCGGAATCCAGCTGATGAACTGATGCCAGTCCGCTGCTTCTGCAAAGAGGTCTACGCCAATTGCCGGGGAAAATAAAAATAGTTTATTGGGCAATGTGTGAGTGTCGTTTAGCACACCATCTAACACATAACGTAGTGTTAGAGCACCACCGGTAGAAAATCCCCCGATAAAAAACTCTCCTCCTTCTATTGCCTTTACACTCTTCTGCACTATATCCGCGCTGAATTTGACAGCGTCGTACCACTCTTGCCAGGTAACATCCGCTAACGCTTTCGGAATTGTGCCGTGTCCCGGTAACCGCAAACAGGCAACGTAGTAACCATTTCGGGCAAATACATCCGCCACCGCGCGCATGTGGTAGGGAGAATCCGTCAACCCGTGAACCAGCATAACGCCGCCTTTTTTCTCCACACTATCCGGGGGAAATACGTGGAAGGAGGCATTATAATTCACTCCTCCGCGAATGGGGGAACTGATATCGCCTTTCCGGTAGCGGCTATAAACCACATCATCTGCCGGTTTAATTTCGCCATAAACTTTATCGAGAAACTTGCGTTCCGCTGCCAAATATTCCGCAAAACTTTCGTACTGTTTTTCCATTAAGGTTTCTTTTGCTACATTAGATTTATGCCACGTTTGCAGCGGTAACATTTTTCGTGCCTCGCATCCGCGGTAAAACATAAATACAATTCCCAGGATGATAATCGAGGCAATAAAATTACCTAAAAACCGAAGAATGGATTTTAACTTTGCCTTCATTTGCCGCTCCTCCTTGCTTAAAATTGAATTATTGTATCAGGAAAATGAAGTTACAAAAATAAATGGAAAATCCAATGCCCGGCGGTTAATCCGTTATTATGATGGGAGGTTTGTATGATTACCCAAAAAATTCAGCAAGCTATTTCTATTTTGAAGGAAAAGGACATTGATCTCTGGCTGACGTTTGTACGGGAAACGGCGGTGATGGAAGATCCGATATTGAGTTATATTCTTGGTACCGGTCTTACCTGGCAGTCGGCATTTATGATCACTGCCAAAGGCGATGCCATTGCAATTGTCGGCAATATGGATGTCGCAAATTTGGAGGCACACGGGCATTACCGGGAAATTACCGGCTATGTACAATCGATTCGTGGAGATTTGTTGAAAACGCTAAAGCGGATCGATCCGCAGAAAATCGCCATCAATTATTCCCTGGATAATCCTTCCGCGGATGGATTATCTACCGGCATGTACAAACAATTGCTGGAGTATTTGGATGGCACGCCATTTAAGCGCCGGTTGATAAGCGCGGAGCCGGTGATTAACGCATTGCGAGGCCGAAAAATACCAGAAGAAATTCGCCGAATGAAAGAGGCGATTCGCCTTACGCTGGAAATATTTAATGAAGTTAGCGGTTTTATACGTCCCGGTGTTACCGAAAAGGAGGTTGCCACATTTGTTCTTGGCAAAGTCAAACACCGAAATTTGGAATTAGCCTGGGATCGAGAAATGTGCCCGGCAGTGTTTACCGGCCCCAACAGTGCCGGTGCCCACGCCGGTCCTACAGGTCGCCCGGTAGAAACCGGGCACCTGGTTAACATGGATTTTGGCGTAAAAGTAGACGGGTACTGTGCGGATTTACAGCGCACCTGGTATGTTTGCAATAACGGCGAAACCGCTGCGCCGGAATCGGTTCGGCACGGATTTCGCATTTTGCGAGAAGCGATTGATAAAGTGGCAGATGCGCTAAAGCCGGGTGTTACCGGTAAGCAGATGGATGATATCGCTCGCAGCCACTTGGTAGAAAACGGTTATAAAGAATACCCGCACGGATTAGGTCACCAGGTAGGTCGCGCTGCCCATGATGGCGGCGCTTTATTAGGCCCGGCCTGGGAGCGTTACGGAAACACTCCATTTATTCCGGTGGAAGCAGGCGAAGTTTACACCATTGAACCGCGTTTATTCGTTCCCGGTCACGGCATCGTTACGATTGAAGAAGAAGTTCAGGTCGCTGAGAACGGGAGCGTGTTTTTATCTGAGCCGCAAAAAACGCTTTGGGAAATACCTTCGGCAAAATAATGCAGAAAATCCTTTTTAAAATACTCCTTCTCTTAAACCTCTTTTGGGGGGCTTGCACTAAAAATGATTCACAGCCTGAAGGACAAAAACCGCTGCTAATTTATGCAGCTGCCAGCCTGGCGACCGTTTTGCCGGAAATCGCTGGCGCCTTTCGAACGCAAAACCATGGAGTAAATATCGATTTCAACTTTGCAGCATCTTCCATTTTGGCAAAACAAATTGAACAAGGGGCGGAGGCCGATATTTATTTTTCCGCAAACATTCAATGGGTTGATTACCTGGAAAAAAGAGGATTTATTAAAGAGAATTCCCAGGCCGAGTTTTTGGGCAATAAACTTGTGCTAATCGTTCCGCGGCACCAGGGAAACCTAAAACTCGCACTTGCGGATCTGGAAACCGCTTTGGTAAAACGAGTTGCCTTAGGCGATTGGTCGCATGTTCCGGCAGGGATTTATGCGAAATCCGCATTGGAAAAAAGTAATCTTTGGGAAAAGATACAATCCAAATGTATTCCGGCACTAGATGCCCTGTCTCTTATACACATCTCCGAGCCCACGAGACTCCAT
>CAXHHS010000925.1:0-3119 GCA_964015645.1 uncultured bacterium | reverse complement strand
GGATCGGCGTCGATCGGGCAAACCCACCGCGCAACAACGCGCCATGGCGAACCGGTAGTGGTTAAGGTGATTAAACCGGGAATTCGGGAAACCATCCTCTCGGATTTGAAGCTGCTGGAAATTCTCGGTGGTTTTTTGGAATGGATTATTCCGCGTTACCAGCCGAAAGTGATCATCGAAGAATTCTGTAATTACACTCGCAAAGAAATCGACCTGGTGTACGAAGCGGACCATGCAGAATTATTCGCAGCAAATTTCGCCGGCGACTCCAACATCGTTTTTCCTAAAATCTTTCGTGAATACTGTTCGCGCGATGTGCTTTGCATGGAATATTTTGACGGCATCAAACCGAATGACCCGGAAATCCTGGAATTGAGCCAAAGGGAGTTGAATAGAATTATCGAATATGGCATCGGCGCGATTATTAAAATGTTATTCGAAGATGCCTTTTTCCATGCCGATTTACACGCCGGAAATTTGATTGTGATGCCGGGGCCTAAAATCGGTTTTATCGACCTGGGCATGGTGGGGCGGTTTGAGGAAAAAACCAAACGCTCGATGATGTATTATTTTTTCTCGCTGGTAAATGGCGATATCGAGCGCGCCGTAAAGCACCTGCTATCGATGGCCCGGTTTGGTTCCGGCGGCGATCCCGAAGGATTTAAACGCGCCGTTTCGGATTTACTGCGGCGTTATGTAATCCAGGCTGCTTACGGTAATTTTAGTTTGGCGTTGTTGATAATGGAGTCGCTGGCAATCGGGGGCCGCTACCGGGTTTTCTTTCCGGTTGAAATGACCTTGATGGTAAAAGCACTGGTCACTTATGAAGGCGTGGGGCACTTTTTAAACCCAAAGTTGGATGTTCCAAACTTATCCAAAAAGCATATTGAAAAAATTTATCGAAATTATTTTAACCCGGAACACCTCTGGCAAGAGTTAGTGCGCAGCCTTCCGGAGTTGCTCGATGTCGCTATCAAACTCCCCAAACTAATAACCGATGGCTCCCGCGCTGTCGATGAATTTTTGAGTGAAAGTCACCGGGAAAATCCGCTTGCCGGGTTAAAAAGCAGCCTCATCGCCGGGTCTTGCATTGTCGGTGGTGTAATTGCCCTGGTGCAAGGCGGCCCGCCGTTTTTGTGGATCGGATTGTTTGCTTCCAGCGTATTCTTCTTCTTCTTCGGAAAATAAAAGCATAAAAGTTTGCAAATTTGCAAGCGATCTAAAGTGCCTAAAGTTTTTAATTTTAGCTCACTTTTCCCAAAGAGATGCCCAGAGGTAAGTCGCTTTTAACTTGCAGACTTATTAAACATTATGAGCCAAGAGCCACGCAAAACGCTTAATTTTGATTTCGGTGAAAAGGACATCCAGGAGCTTTTCCGTCCGTTTGATCCGGAACAGTTTGCCAATGCAAAGCTGCCGAAAGTTGATACCCCGCTTCCAATTGTGTTATGCCATGGCATTGCCCGCCCGGATTATTTGATCGACTCTATTTTTAGAACATTAAATCTTTCCCTGTACGATTTCAGCTTTGTCTCCGACCGTTTTCATTATTTTCGCGGAATTGCCAGCCATTTAAAAAAACATGGATTCGAAGTGTATCACACCAGTGTCAGTTTTGCCGCCGGGGTAGAAAGACGAGCAAAGGACTTACGCAAAGAAATTTCGAAAATCCTGGATAAAAGCGGGGAGGAAAAACTTCATATCATCGCCCACAGCATGGGTGGATTGGATGCAAGGCGAATGATTGTTCACGAAAATATGGCGGATAAAATTGCATCGCTAACCACTATTGGAACGCCGCACTGGGGAACCAGCGTGGCGGATTTTGCCATGAAATATGGCATTGATAAAGTGATTGGTATCCTTAATAAAATCATCAACCTGGAAGGAATAAAAAGCTGTACGTTTGCAGACTGCATCGCATTTAATGAATCTGCCCGAAATAATGAAGCGTCCAATGAGGTTGTATACCAGGTATATTATAGCTCGCAAGTGTATCATCGTACTTTCCTGCCGTTCCAACCAGCCTGGAAAATTATAACCGAAAAAGAGGGCGAAAACGATGGCTTGATTTCCGTTAAATCTCAGTGCTGGACGCCAATGCTGGTAAGCGACGACGGCACGATTAAAATTGTTAAACAACATAAATTTCCCATTCCGGCAGATCATTTGGATGAAATGGGTTGGTGGAATTTAAACGAGCTTCATAAAGCCGGTTGGTGGAATTTGCACGCGCTGCGAGAAAAAAATCATCATGAAGAGATCATCAAAAATGTTTATCTAAAAATCGCCAGGGAGGTCAGTGGTTCGGCGGTCAGTAAGGTTAAGTAGTTGCAAATTGCTTTGCTGCTGACAATTAACCTCATAGAGGTTTTATTTTTGTAGACAAGATGATGCCCGCCGGGTTAATCCTCGTAAAGATTTATTTTGATGCTTAAAAATTTGAGAGGCAAATGATGAAACCTACTTTTACAATTCTGCTTGCAATTCTTCTTTCTATGGCAAATGCACTTGCCCAGAATGGCAAGCTTGTGAATAAATCACCGGTGATATTTCCTCCCGATACTTTATCTATAATGGAAAAAAGATCTACCGGTATCACTGATGTGTACAACCAAACAGAATTAAATGAAATTACATATCTTAGTGATGATTTGAATGTTAAGGGGTATCTATCTCTTCCCAGGCAGAAGGGTAAATTACCCTGCGTTATCGTCAATCGCGGAGGCAATCGGGAATTTGGAGCTTTAACTTCAAAAAGAGCGCTCTTTTGGCTTGGCAAGATAGCCAGTTGGGGATATGTGGTAGTTGCCAGCCAATATCGTGGAAATGCCGGTGGAGAGGGCAAAGAGGAATTTGGCGGTGCGGATGTAAATGATGTTATTAATCTAATTCCGCTGCTGGCCGCAATCCCGGAAGCGGACACTTCGCGAATCGGAGTTTATGGCTGGAGCCGCGGCGGAATGATGACTTACCGTGCTTTGACAAAAACGAAAAAGTTTAAAGCCGCAATTATTGGCGCAGGCGCCGCTAACGCCTTCAAAAATATCGAAAAGCGCCCGACAATGGAAACCTATGGTTATGCAGCGCTTATCCCAAATTCGTGGGAAAATCAGGAA
>CAXHHS010000924.1:0-3123 GCA_964015645.1 uncultured bacterium | reverse complement strand
CTACACCAAGAAGCTCGTCGGCAGCGTCAGATGTGTATAAGAGACAGGGCGTATAACGGCCATTTAACGCAGCACGGGTTTTGGCGCCCAAAATCAAATATTGAGACGCCCGCGGCCCGGCGCCCCAATTAATCCAATCTTTAATGTATTTCGGCGCTTCCGAATAAGCCGGGCGGGTCATATTCACCAATTTAACAGCGTATTCAATCACATTATCCGCTACCGCCATTTTACGCAGGACACCGATGCTGGCGACAATCTGCCCGGCGTCCATTACCTTATTTAACTGCGGCTGGTAGTCGCTGGTGGTTGCTTTTACAATGTCAATTTCATCGGAGAATTTTGGGTAATCGATCCAGAGATTGAACATAAAGCGGTCGAGCTGCGCTTCCGGTAACGGGTAAGTTCCTTCCTGTTCAATGGGATTTTGAGTTGCCAGCACAAAAAAAGGTTCATCCAATTTAAAATCCTCGCCGCCGGCAGTAACTTTATGCTCTTGCATCGCTTCCAGCAAGGCGGCCTGGGTTTTGGGAGGGGTTCGATTGATTTCATCCGCCAAAAGAATATTGGCAAAAATCGGCCCTTTAATAAAACGGAAATCTTTTTTACCGGTGCTCATATCTTCTTCGATAATATCGGTGCCGGTAATATCCGAGGGCATCAAATCCGGTGTAAACTGGATGCGGTTAAATTTTAAATCCAGCACCTCTGCCAGGGTGTTAATTAATAATGTTTTTGCCAGTCCCGGCACGCCGACAATTAAACAATGCCCGCGGGAAAACAGGGAGATCAACAACTGCTCAACAATCTCCTCCTGCCCGATAATCACTTTGCGGATTTCTTTAACAATGGTTTGATATTGGTTGGAAAGATTTTCCAGTAATTCCACTTCCTGCTGCTGTACATCTTGAGTTTCTTTCATCGCGCTTTCTCTTTTGTTAGAAATGAAGGTTGATTTTAACGATTCATCGTAGCTGTGTCAAATTAAAATTCCAAATTCCCTTGTGCTATAATCGGTCTTACATCAAATACGTTTAGGGGGTGAAATATTATAAATTTCTGTTAATGCTAAAGCAAGTTTTTGAGATCGCTATCTGTCAAACTGAAGTTTGACACTCCTGAAAAAAGTATATTCAACAGCGAAATGCATTGTTGAGTTGCAAAAATTCTATTATTTTTTATCGATGAAACCAAAACTAATCGTACACGGCGGCGCCTGGAACATTCCAACAGAATTAGAAACAGATCATATCCGGGGCGTTAAGCAGGCCGTCGAGAAGATTTATCCGCAATTGGAAAACGGTATTTCAGCATTGGATGCTGTGGAGTCGGCTGTGAACATCCTGGAAGAAAACCCTGTTTTCGATGCCGGTCGCGGCGCATTTCTCAACGAAAATGGCGAGATCGAATTGGATGCAATCATCATGGATGGCGCCACCTTGAACTTTGGAGCAGTGGCGGCGATTCAAAATATTCTTCACCCGGCAAGCGTTGCCCGGAGCGTAATGGAATACACCGAACATTGCTTTTTAGTTGGTCACGGCGCACAAATCTTTGCCCGAAAAATGGAAATTCCGGAATTAGATCCGCAAGCGCTGCTGACCGAACGGGAAAAAGCATTTTATGAAAAAATAAAAACCGATTCCCAATTCCATACCCGGCAACCGTTCGATCAACAGCCGATGGGCACGGTTGGGGCCGTCGCGCTGGATAAAAACGACAATTTGGCTGCCGCAACATCCACCGGGGGAACGCCTCGAAAAATGGCCGGGCGCGTCGGCGACACACCAATTGCCGGCGCCGGGGCTTATGCCGATAACCAATCCGCCGGCGTCTCTGCCACCGGTTGGGGCGAATCAATTCTAAAAGTGCTGCTCAGTAAAACGGTTTGCGATCTTCTCAAAGATTTGCCACTGCAAAAAGCGGTTCAATCCTCCATCAAAATATTGGAGCAGCGTGTAAATGGGCTTGGCGGCGTTATCGCCATCAGCAAAGATGGCGAATATGGCCTGGCACACAACACACCCAAAATGGCCTTTGCGTATGTTGATGAGGATGGAAAATCGATATCCGGCATACGTTCTCGAGAATGACTAAAAAACAGGGCAACTCGAATGCCGTAAGCAGACAATTTTTGGAGTAGCAAATCGAATTCTTAAAGTTTATATTGAATATAGCGATAACCCTTATAAATGGGTGAACGTAACGAGTAATCGTAAAAAATTCGTGAATCTTTATAGCAATGTCAATACCACATAATGCAGCAATCGCCAGGGGCCTTTATGCAGGCTGAACAAATTAAATCCCAATGTTCCACAATGAGCGACGAAGAACTTGCTCGCGTGATCATCCTCGACCGGGAATCCTACTCCGAAAATTACTTGCAAATTGCCCAGCAGGAATTTAAACAGCGTGGTATTAAACTCGATGAGTTTTTTAACCGGGTGGTGGTGCGATTTAATAATGGAAAACCACAAACCGTTAATATTCGGGAAGCCATAAACCGCTTAAAACAAGATTTAAAAGTTTGGGATAGCTGGGAATTTACCAATGCGTTGGGGCAAACATTTTTCCTGCAAAAAGGCGGTGTATTTAGGGTTGTTCACTTTTCTTTTGGCGGTGAATACCTCAAATCATTCCTGGTAGAAACAATGGAAACGCTTTGGGAAGTTTTTCGCCGTTTTTTTCTTTACAAAGATTGGCAAAGCCTAATTGAAGACGAACATGATCTTAGAAATTGGGAAGTGCTGTTAAGCGGCGAATACCCGGAAAATATTGTCAACATCTCCAATGTTTTGAAAAAATGTGAAATCCCCTACATCGTTAAAAGCGCCGGCCATGCTCGATTTAACGGCGTTTTACAAGGCCGGTTTGATGAATCCTCCCTCAGTATTTTAGTGCCGTCATCCGATTTGGATACCGCTTTTTCGGTCATCGATGAAATTCAGAAAACTATCGATTATCTTTACAATCGCGCAGAAGAGTTTGCTGAAAGCGGCGACCTGCAAAAGGAGTTGAAAATATACGAGCATCTGGAAAAATTAAACCCCAACGATGCTGTTATTTATTTCAACAAAGGCTGTCTCTTATACACATCTGACGCTGCCGACGAGCTTCTTGGTG
>CAXHHS010000923.1:0-3127 GCA_964015645.1 uncultured bacterium | reverse complement strand
GCAGAATATCGAGATCGCCGTCATTGTCATAATCACCCCAGGCGACCGAGCTACGGTAAACTCCAGTGAGCCCGGCAGCGATATCGCTAAAATTGCCGCCATCATTGCGATATATTTTTGAAATTCGATTTACGATACCATTCAACCCTGCCAGCAGAATATCGAGATCGCCGTCATTGTCATAATCACCCCAGGCGACCGAGCTTTGTCCAACTTGTCCAACTCCGGCGAGTCCAGCAGTGATATCGCTAAAACTGCCGCTGTCATTGCGATATACGTTTGAAATTAGTTTTCTGTTGGCGCCTGCCCCTGTCAGCAGAATATCGAGATCGCCGTCATTGTCATAATCACCCCAGGCAGCCGAGCCATAAGAAACTCCGGTGAGCCCGGCAGTGGCGCTGTAATCAAAGGTAAACGCCTCTTGCGCCGGCAAGCGGGTTATCCAGGGTGCTATTAATAGCAAAACCCAATTATATATACTTCCGCACGAAAAAAAGCGCCATAAACGAGTAACATTTAGCATGATACATCTCTCCTTTGATGCTTTTATTTTTTTCGACTCCCTAAAACAGTATTTTGAAATTGCAATCAACATTAAGCCGTATTTATAACCTTAAAAAAGATACCTGTTTGAAACAAATTTTTCAAGAGTATCAGATAAATAGCCAAGATAGCGCCTATTAAGAAAAAGTTTTCATTTTTTTACTTGATTTCGCGTCGGGAAAAATTATATTATTGGCGCTTTTTATAGCAGAGTGCTAATTATCTATCATAAACCTATTAAAAAACAACAAATTAAAGGAGGACACAATGAACGTAAGACCATTAGCCGACCGTGTTCTAATTCAACCCCTGGAAGATGAACAAACATCTCCCGGCGGCATTATTTTACCGGATACGGCCAAAGAAAAACCGATGCGTGGCCGTATTGTTGCAGTCGGTAAAGGTAAATTGGATGATAGCGGAAAACATGTTGCCATGGAAGTAAAAGCTGACGACGTCGTATTATACGGCAAATATTCCGGCACAGAAATTAAAGTCGACGGCAGCGATTATTTGATTATGCGCGAAAGCGATATTTTAGCAATCGTTAGTAAATAAATTAAGGAAAATAGAAATTTAGAATAATAAGGAGTATACATCATGGCGAAACAAATCGAATATAGTGCCGATGCCCGCGCCAAGCTCAAACAAGGCGTAGACCAATTGGCCGAATCCGTGAAAGTAACTTTAGGCCCCAAAGGCCGCAACGTAGTTATTGAGAAAAAATTTGGCGCCCCGACTGTTACCAAAGACGGTGTTACCGTTGCCAAAGAAGTTGAATTGGAAGATCCTGTTCAGAATATGGGTGCTCAAATGGTAAAAGAAGTTGCCTCCAAGACTAGTGATGATGCCGGTGACGGAACCACCACAGCAACCGTTTTGGCACAAGCCATTTTTACCGAAGGCCTTAAAAATGTAACCGCCGGTGCAAACCCCACCGAAATTAAACGCGGTATTGATGAATCCGTTGGCACCATTGTAGCAGAGCTGCAAAAAATCAGCCGCCCCATCGAAGGTAAAACCGAAATCGCCCAGGTCGGAGCAATTTCCGCAAATAATGATATGACCATCGGCGCACTAATTGCTGATGCAATGGAAAAAGTCGGTAAAGACGGTGTTATTACCGTAGAAGAAGCCCGCTCTACCGAAACCTCCCTGGAAGTAGTTGAAGGGATGCAATTCGATCGTGGATACCTCTCTCCCTATTTTGTTACAGATTCCGACAGCATGGAAGTTGTGTTAGAAGACGCCAACATTCTCATTCACGACAAAAAAATCTCGGCAATGAAAGACTTGCTGCCGGTTCTGGAAAAAACCGCTCAAACCGGCAAACCGTTATTGCTGATTGCCGAAGATATTGAAGGCGAAGCCCTGGCAACTCTCGTAGTCAACAAACTGCGCGGAACATTGAAAGTTGCCGCAGTAAAAGCACCGGGATTTGGTGATCGCCGTAAAGCGATGTTAGAAGATATCGCCATTTTAACCGGCGGTCGTGTTATTAGCGAAGAAACCGGTTTTAAATTGGAAAGTGCTGTTTTAACAGACCTCGGCCAGGCCAAGCGAATCGTCATCGACAAAGATAACACCACCATCGTAGAAGGCACTGGCAAAACTGACGATATCAAAGGCCGTATTGGCCAAATTCGCAAACAAATCGATAATACCTCTTCCGATTACGACCGAGAAAAACTCCAAGAACGTTTGGCAAAATTAGCCGGCGGCGTTGCCGTTTTAAAAATCGGTGCTGCTACGGAAATTGAAATGAAAGAAAAGAAAGCGCGTGTAGAAGACGCCTTGCACGCAACCCGCGCCGCGGTAGAAGAAGGTATTGTTCCCGGCGGCGGTGTTGCGCTTTTACGCACGCTTCCCGCCCTGGAAAAACTGAAGCTGGATGAAGATAAACAAATCGGTGTTAACATTATGCGCCGTGCATTGGAAGAACCGATTCGCCAGATTGTTTTCAACGCCGGTTTGGAAGGTGCAGTCATCGTTCAGAAAGTAAAAGATGGCGCTACCAATTATGGTTTTAATGCAGCGACTGAGCAGTACGAAGATGACATGATTAAATCCGGTATCATCGATCCGACAAAAGTAACCCGCACGGCAGTTGAAAACGCCAGTTCGGTTGCCGGCTTGTTGTTGATGACGGAAGCCGTCGTCTCCGAAATCCCTGAAAAAGAAGAACCGATGCCCGCAGGCCCCCCGGGAGGCGGCATGGGTGGTATGGGCGGAATGTATTAATCTATCCCCCGAAATTTTTATCTTACAAAAAGGCTCCCAAGTTGGGAGCCTTTTTGTTTATAATAGGTTATGGGCAAAATCAGATTGATAATGGTGAGATTATACTTTAAATTAGCGAATAATAATTGCTTTTAAATTTACTTTCAAGGAATCAATAGATGTTAAAATTACATGCTAAAAAAAGAAAGAACAAAATTACGATTTCAGAAAAGGAATTTTTGAAATTGCTTAAGAATTATGAAAGCCAACAGTTTGAGCCGATAGAAATAGTGTATGAAGATGAAGATTTGCAAACGCTTACAACTGTCTCTTATACACATCTCCGAGCCCACGAGACTCCATT
>CAXHHS010000922.1:0-3131 GCA_964015645.1 uncultured bacterium | reverse complement strand
AAATGAAAATTATGAGCTTAATGCATTTGCAAATTTGAAAATCTTGACAATACCTAAACCAAATAAGGGAGCACATTATGAAAAAAGCGTTGAATTTTTTAACTGTAATTTTAGCAACCGTTTTTCTTTCGCAGTGCAGCGGTGGAGATTACGCCCAGGGCGTTTCTGCGGATATGGAAGCGCAATTAGCGTTATTGCCGGATAATACCAACGGCCTGGCCTACATCAATCTGGATAAAATGCGCGAAAGTGTATTTTACGAAATGGCGCTGGATTCCATGGAAGACCGCATCAATGATGATGAGGAATTCCAGGAATTGGTTGACGCCACCGGTTTTGATCTCCGCAAAGATGTGAACGAAGTGTTTGTAGTATTCGACCCGAATGCGAAAAAAAGAGACGCTTCCGTTCTGGCGATGGTAAACGGCAAATTTGATGAAGACAGAATCATGGAATTTGTTCAGAAAAAAGATGAAGACCAAAAAGTCCGCAGCGAAAACTACGGCGAATTTACATTATACAGCGGGGACAATACGGATAAAGTGCTCTGTTTTGCCAGCGAAACGCAAGCCGTTGCCGGCAACGAAACGCTGGTAAAAACCTGGCTGGATAATTTTAAAGCCGGTAAATCCAATGTTAACAACGATTTATTAGCACGCCTGGAAACCATTAAATACAAAAACGGCGCCTGGTTTACGATTGATGCCCAAAATATCGTCGATGAAATGATGGATGGTATCGATGACGCCAATTTCAAACAATTTGGCGCACTCCGTAAGGTGAAAAATGTGCAGTTTTCCGTCGATGTGAATGATGCCATCAAATTAGACGGTGAAGGCAATTTCTCCGACGCCCAAAATGCTGAGCTGTTCCATGACGCTGCAAAAGGCGCACTCGCGACGCTTAAACTCTCCGTAAACCACGATCGTGATGCGGTTGACGTGATGAACAAAGTAAACATCTATACCAGCGACAGCAGCGTAAAAGTCAATTTTGAAATGACCAAAGCGGATGTCGAAAAACTAATGCAACGCAGCCGCGGCCTGGCAATGCGCTAGTGACACAAGTTTTCAACTTGTGTTCAAAAAGATCGTTATACTCCACTCCGCAATAACATCTTGTATCCCAAATTAATCAGGAGAAGCAGAAATGCTTCTCCTTTTCATTTTACCCGAAATGTGTTATGTTTGAGCTGCTCATTTATAGAATCATTAAACGCAAAATAGCTAATGGATCCAATCAACCTCATTCAAAAATACTACGCCCAAGACTCTTTAGCCTATCACATTTTAGTTACCCACAGCAAAAATGTTACCCAAAAAGCATTATACCTGGCAGAACGAGTGCCACATTTAAACCCGGATACCCAATTTATCGAAGAAGCTGCCATGCTCCACGACATTGGCATATTTTTGACCGATGCACCGAATATCGACTGTTTTGGAAAAGCGCCGTATATCCGCCACGGTATCCTGGGGCGAGAGTTGCTGGAAAAAGAAGGCTTGCCCAAACACGCCTTAGTTTGCGAGCGGCATACCGGGGCAGGCATTTCGCGTGCAGATATCAAAGCGCAAAAGCTGCCGCTGCCGGATCGAGATATGTTCCCGGTTTCGTTAGAAGAACAGATTATTTGTTTTGCGGATAAATTTTTCTCCAAAAATCCCAAGAAGTTAAATCGAGAAAAATCAATTGATAAGATCAAGAAGAACATGCAGCAATACGGTGAGGATAAATTGGTTCGGATTGAGCAGTGGGTTGAGTTATTTAAGCTCTAAATCTATTTTAACTTTAATTGTGACTAATCTTTAAATGCCTACGAAATACACGAATAACACAAAATCATGTTTCTAATTTAGTGCATTCGCGTATTTCGTAGGCTAAATATTTTTTAGATAGCAATTTGAGCTATAAACGCTCAACTTCCTAAAGCGTACCTCTCAACTCCTGCTCTCTTTCAATCGCCTCGAACAGGGCTTTGAAATTTCCTTTACCAAAAGAAAATGCGCCTTTACGCTGAATGATTTCAAAAAATATCGTTGGCCGGGGATTTACCGGTTTGGTAAATATTTGCAGCAAGTAACCTTCATCATCCCTATCCACCAGGATGCCCAATTCCTTTAGCGGTTCAAGGTCTTCATCAATTTCCCCAACGCGATCTAACAAAACATCATAATATGTGCCGGGAACGCGCAGGAATTCCACGCCCCTGTCTCGCAAAGCGGTAACGGTTTCGATGATGTTATCCGTGGCAACCGCGATATGCTGCACGCCGGGACCTTCGTAAAATTCGAGGTATTCATCAATCTGCGACTTCTTTTTCCCTTCCGCCGGTTCGTTGATGGGAAATTTGATTCTACCGTTGCCATTGCTCACTACCTTGCTCATCAACGCGGTGTAGTCGGTGGAAATATCTTTATCATCAAAAGAGATGATTTGGGTAAACCCCATTACATTGCGATAAAAATCCACCCAATAGTTCATTTTACCCAACTCGACATTGCCAACCATGTGGTCAATGTATTGCAATCCGATTGGGTCGGGTTTATAATGCGGTTCCCATTTTTGATACCCCGGTAAAAAAGCGCCGTTGTAGTTAGTTCTCTCGACAAAGATGTGCACCACTTCCCCGTAAGTGCGGATGCCGGATCGCACAACCCTGCCAAACTTATCTTCTTCGGTAACCGGCTCCGAATAGGATTTCGCGCCGCGTTTGAGTGCTTCGTTATAGGCGTAAGTGGCATCATCCACCCACAGCGCGGTTACTTTTACGCCATCGCCGTGTTTATCGATGTGTTTGCCAATGTCGCTATTGCTGTGGAGTGGCGAGGTAAGCACCAGGCGAATTTTGTCTTGCACAAGAACATAGGATTGCCGGTCTTTTAAACCGGTTTCCAGCCCGGCGTACGCTAATGGTTGAAATCCAAACGCAGTTTGATAATAATGTGCTGCCTGTTTGGCATTGCTGACGTACAACTCAATGTAATCCGTGCCGTTGATGGGCATAAAATCTTTGGCGTCTTTAAAAATTTTGGGCGGTGCTTCTGTTAATGTAGACATGGCTTCCTCCGTTTGTTTGAGATGCTCGATGCTCGATGCTCGATGCTCGATGCTCGATGCTCGATGCTCGATGC
>CAXHHS010000921.1:0-3133 GCA_964015645.1 uncultured bacterium | reverse complement strand
TCAATGTGCTGGTGGAGCCGGTTGACAGCGTTTTCCAGGTGTTCTTGACCGATGCCAATATTACCCGGACGGATACCGCGATGATAACTTTTCAGGGACTGCGCGCGCCTGCTTCCGCGCTGAACTCGATTTTTTGGA
Organism: uncultured bacterium; assembly: GCA_964015645.1. Taxonomy (GTDB): domain Bacteria; phylum Calditrichota; class Calditrichia; order RBG-13-44-9; family J075; genus CAXHHS01. The sequence goes on along the minus strand of CAXHHS010000921.1, from coordinate 2,995 downwards.
TTCGTACTGCCGGTGAGGGCGGGCGTCTCGCTTTGATGCCCGATCCCCCGCGCATCGAAGTCGGCGGCGGCGACCGCGATTTGATTTACGATGTGCAAACCAACTCCAACGAGTTCCGGCGGGAAGTCAACTTACAAGCGGTGACAACGGTTGGCGCAGGCCTGATCCGGGTAACGGTATCTTCCGGTGATTCCGTTACCAGCGCCTATATCCAGGATGAATCCGGGCGGGGTGTCAACATCTTTCGCTTTGGGTTCGACCGCAATATTCAGCGCGGCAACCTGGTAACGCTGCGCGGCGTTCCCACGGAATTTGGCGGCATCACAGAAATTGAATACACCGAAAGTTCCGTTTTGCTCAGCGGCACGGCACTTCCCAAGGTAGTAAAATTATCCAATGAAGCGGTAAATTCCACCCGCTGGGACGGCACGCTGATTGAAACCGAAGGCGTTATCCTGGAGAAATTTTCTGCCGGCGGCGGCACCACGCTGGAAATCGGCGATGGCGAAGGCATTACCAATTCCCGAATCTGGGATACCGCGCAGCTTGATCTCAACGATTTCAACGAAAACGACCGCATTTTTGTCGAAGGCGTTGGCGGTCTCTTTATCGACGATGGCGACTCCATTTTCCAGATGCTCACGACCTACCAGGATCAAATATCGCTCGATCCCGGCTACTCGCCAGTGCTGTCAGATGTCTCACTACAAGTGGAGGCGCATCCTTTCGTGCCGGATCGCGGCGAAGAAATCGACATCACCTACAACGCCGCAGCGGTGAATAATCACGTCACCATTCGCGTTTTCGACCTCGGCGGCCGCTTGATTACCACCCTATTAGATGAAGACGCCCAGGTGGTGCAAAACACCTTCTCCTGGAACGGCCGCGACCGTCTTAACGAACTGGTTCCTCTCGGTACTTACATTTGCCACCTGGAAGTCCTGGAACCGGTCTCCGGCGACAAACGCACTGAAGTTGCGCCAATTGTTGTTGGCACGATCTTAACCCGTTAGTGTTAGTAACGCAAATTTCCATTTTGCGAAAAGCGATTTGTATTCAAGTGTTTAAGTTTGCCTGTGTTCGAGTATTAAGAGACTCTTTTTCATAACACAATATAGAGAAAGCAGCTCTAATTTTATGTTATTTGATAACAAAAATAAATTTATAACCATAGCGCTTGTAATAAGCTCTGTATTAATAGGAGTTTATGCAGAAGCGATATTAGATATCACTTTCAAAAACCAAATAGAATCGAATCCTCAAGCGCCAATTTGGTGGGGACTCTTAATATTTTCAACCTTGATTCTTATTACAGCTACTTTTTTAGCAATTTACATTCAACAAAATCAAAATGATAAAATGGAAATTAAAAAAGAGTTGAATAATATAAATGAAAGCTTGGGACTAACTGTAACATTTGTGCACGATCCCCCACAGAGGAGCACTGGAGAAGTATATAAAAGATGCCGTCAAATTGTTGAAAAAGCTGAAAAAGAAATACTAATAGTTACGCGATCAGGTTTGCAAGACAGCGATAGGCTTGGCGTCGAATCCGGAATCTTATCCCAACAATATGAAGCCGAAATAATTAACTACTTTAATGCTTTACACGAAAAAATCAAAAATAATAGAAATACCAAATATTTTTTTCGTCGTATTTTGCAATCTTCAGAAGGAGCGGATATTTCAATAACGAAGGATAGAGTTGGAGAAAGAAGATTTCATCATTTAAAAAATGTACTGGAGTTTTTGGAGGAATATCCGGAATGCGGTTATTTTAAAGTAGCCCCGATTCTTTTTGAACATGCCTTTTTAATTGTAGATGAACGATATGTGATTTTAACAATTGAAGCATCAAACCCGGATCAAAAAGTTCATTATATGGAGGGGGTTTTGATCTTCGATGATCCGCAAAAAAAACTTGTTCGATATTTGAAAAATTTCTTCAATAAAGTTGATGCACATGGCGTTATTGTCAAAAATTTCAATCTAAATGAAGCCTAATAATGATCTGAAATCATTACTGAGTAGCCAATATGAAAAACAAATTATCACTTCCGATTATCTTTATAATTTTTACAGTTGCTATGCCCTTAAAATTGTATAGTGGCCTTTTTGACGACCGCTACCCAAATCCCCGCGTACTGGCAATGGGCAATTCCGGCGTAGCCACCGCCAATGATGTCTGGTCTGCTTACTACAATCCCGCCGGGCTGAGCCAGGTTGGCAACCTGCAAATCGGCAGTTCTTATTTGCGATTATTCAACCTCAGCTTTTTTCAAAACTTTTTCGGAGCAGCCAGTGTGCCGGTTGGGAAGTACGGAACGGCCTCGCTCAGCTTTCAGTATTTTGGGGTGGAATACGAGGGAGAAAATATCTCCGGGGAATATTCGCTGGCGCTTTCGCACGGGTTTTATTTGTTGAAGGATATTCACAGCTCGCTCGCGTTTGGTTATTCGCTGAAGGCGTATCATTGGAATTTGGGCACTTCCGTGGACGGATTAAACCTCGGCAGCAGCACCACGTTTGGGGTAGATGTCGGCCTTCAGGCATCAGTATATTCCCGTACCCATATCGGGATTTATTTTCTCAATCTCAACGCCCCGCAAGTCGGCGAATTTACGAAACACGATTTGCCGCAGCGCATCGTCGCCGGAATTGCCTACCAGCCTTACGAGGGCGTTACCACCAGCCTGGATTTCAATCGCCTGCTCGGCTCCAGCGATATGGAAGTGTGGGCCGGTGCGGAATTCAAAGTGTTTGATTTAATCTACCTGCGTTTCGGCGGTACTACCAATCCCAACCGGTTTTCCACCGGCCTGGGCGTTAATATCAAAAAATTAAGCATCGATTACGCCCTGCTAACCCACAGCGAATTGGGGGAAACGCATTCGGTGGGCCTAATGTACGGGTTTTGATTATTGAAAATTGAAAATGAAAATTTTGGACTTTTGACAAAAGTGCCCTAAGTCGTTAAAAAACAACAGGTCAACGC
>CAXHHS010000920.1:0-3143 GCA_964015645.1 uncultured bacterium | reverse complement strand
GACCTACCCCAAGAAGCTCGTCGGCAGCGTCAGATGTGTATAAGAGACAGCAATATAACAATTCAGGGAGTAAGATAAAATACCTTCATATTATCTCACCCCTGAATCTCATTTCAACAACAGCATTTTGCGCACCTGTGTAAACTCCCCGGCAACGATTCGGTAAAAATACATTCCCGAAGCCACCTGCTGGCCGGCGCGGTTTTTCCCATTCCACTGCACGCTGTAGAACCCGGCGGATTGCGGCTTATCGACCAGCGTATGCACCTTTTGCCCTAAGATATTGTAAATGATCAACTTGACTTTGGCCGCTTTCGGCAACTGGTATTTGATTGTAGTTGTGGGGTTAAAGGGATTGGGATAGTTTTGCTCCAGGGCAAAGTTCTTTGGCAATACTGCGGGCGTTTCGCTTTCGATGGCGGTTGGCGGCTGTGTTGAAATCGTTAAATCGGAAAATGCTGCAACCGTGATTTCCAGGTTATCCTGGTTGGTTAGGAAGGTGTGTTCTGCAGCGCGGTCGAAGGCGACGACGGTTGCGGAATCCAAACTATCGATCACGGCAAATTGTAACACAGCGATAGCGACGTTATTTCCGGAAATGGTATTGTTGGCGCTGGAAAGCCGGATCAGCAGGTTTTTGTTGGCGTTTTCGGAAGACGGCGCAAAGCCGGGATTGGTATCGACGGTATCCAAATCGAAATTAAACAGGCCGCTGTCGAGTGCCGCGTTTTCAAACCGCAAGGCGCTGGAATCATACTCCACCGTAAATTGGGCCGCGGTGATCAACGCGCCGGAACTGATGCTGACGGGAATCTCAATTGTATTTTGGCTTTCGATGATAATTTCATGCGGCATTAAAAAAGCAGCGCTGTTTTGGGTTACCGGAGAGGCGCTATCGAGCGGATCGGAGCCTTCGGAAATTTCTACGCCGTCGGCGATGCCGTCCAAATCGGTATCGGGATTAAAGGGATCGGAGCCTAAGAAAAATTCGTGGATGTTGGCTAACAAATCTTTATCGGGGTCTTCGCGGGTATCGTCACGATCGGGGTCGAGCATGGCAGCCATTTCGTAGGAATCCGGCATGTCGTCGCCATCAGTATCGAAATCCCGGAAGTTGAGATAAACCGGCGAGGAGTTGCCGGTAAATACATCGGCGCTATCGGAAGCGAGCAAGGCGGAAAAAGCGTAGCTGCGACGGGTGCTTAAATCACCGCTATAACTCAGTTCCCAACTGACGATGGTTTCATCCGTACCACCGGAGACATCATCGTTGGCGGCAAGCCCCGCGATGGTGGTCGAAGAATCGCTGCCCGGTGCAAAACTGTAGTTATCGAGATTCGCCCTCCGCAGGGTAACAGTTAGGTTCGCCAAAGCGATGGCGGAGAGATTTTTCACCCGCGCCAGCACCTCGATTTGGGCAGGAAGGGACGCTACTTCACCGGACGGTATGCCGTTTACCGAGAACCAAATGCTGTCTACCACGGCAGTTGGCGGAACTGCACCCTGGGTTTCAAATTCACTTAGCGTGGCGGCCAGAATAGCTTCCAAATTCTGCGCCTGGCTGTTTAATTTATCAAGCAGGTTTAAAACATCCTGTTTGGTGCTGTCGTAACCGGCATTCGCGATACCGCCTTCAAATTCGCCCAAAATTCCGTAGGGAATGAATGTCCAGGGCAAGCGCCAGCGAGTGGCATTAAAATCCAGCAAACTGTCTTTGAATGCCGCGAATTGTTGATTTGCACCGGGCGCCTGTTGCAAACTGGCATTGCGGGCGGCGCCATCCAAAATGGCTTCGACCGGTGTTAGCGATTGGGTTAAAGCGCTGCTGGCCGGTAATAACGCTTCGGTTTGGGCATCGTTGGCGGCAAAGATGGAGTCATCCGCCACCAGGGTGCGAACCGTTTGCAGTTGGCTGCGATAGTGGAAAAACGCATCCGAGAGCGCTGCGGCAGCCTGGCTGCTGATGGCAAAATTATCCGCCGGGATATTGCCGTTGCCATTTTTATTCGCCAAAAATGACGTTTTTGTCGCTGGCAGATCGAAGGCAGCGTTTACCCCGGATTTCATCTTTGCCGGCACTTCCACATACAGCTCGCTGGTAGCAGTTACTAATGTATTGGCGATTAAGGCCGTTTGCATAAATTCAACCAGGTCGGTGATTTTTTCGACCACGGCTTTTGTCTTAAGCGCAATTGGCGCTGCCGGGGTAAACAGGGCGATGTCTAATGCCAGCATCGCTTCATCAAGCCCGGAGTTGAGATCATCCAAAAATCCGGCGATATCCAGCGATGCCTCAATTTCGGCGGTTGCGATTAAAGCGCCGGTGCTGATATCGTCTTCTGTAGCAAATATTTCATGGATTGCCGTGGTCAGGGCTTCGGCGGTTGCCGGCCCCGGGTAGGTTTCGGCATGGAGTTTCATTTCGATGATCAAATCATCCGTTTGGCGGGCATAACTTTCCAAAAATGAGACGGTTAAAAAGTCTTCAATTTCCCGGTTGAGATCGAATAAAGAAATGCCGACCAGGCCGCCGGTTTCCAGTATTTTTTGTAATAATCCCGTCAACCGTTCGGATAACACGTTTGCGACATCGGGAAATTTTTCCGAAAAACTGATACGGATCAGCGTCTCGGTAAATTCAGGGAACCACTGGTAGAGCACGTCTGTGGCATCCTGGAATGCTTGTAGATTCAGCAACAGATGCTGCTCCAAAGCCGTTCCCGCCCTCTCTCTTAAGCGCTTTTCCAGGCGCTTCTGCACTTTAAATAATTTGAAGGCGTATTTGGCGACCATCGAAACCAGTTTGCTAACGGAAATGGAAACCGGTTTTGCCAATTTGATGGCGTCGAACCGCGCTTTCGACATGATGCGTTGCGCTAGGTAGAGGCGGTAAAATTCTTCGCGCGTTTCCGGTAGATTTTCACCCCAACGCCCGGCGGCTTCCGAGCTGTTTAGAAAATCGGAGATTTCCTGCTCCTCTTGCAAGTATTCTGCCGAAACAGTGTTAAAAAATTTATCGAATGTTGCGGTGTCAGACAGTGCTGTGACCAGGGCGGTTAATTCCTGATGCTGATTGCGGGCGCTGAAGGTTAAATCGGGAAGTGTGCTGGCAGCCGGATCGACAAAAATGGTATCGCGCAAAA